>JAFZRW010000130.1 GCA_017619685.1 Schwartzia sp. (in: firmicutes) | reverse complement strand
TTCCTTGGCGAGAATGCCCGTGAGGGCGGCAGCGCCCGCTTCCCAGGTGTCGAAGCCGTGGAAGATGAAGAGCTTCGACATGCCCGTGCCGAGGGCGGCGAGGAAGCTCTCGTTCATTTCCTCCGTCATGCCGTCGAAGTTGAAGTTGCTGAGGAACCAGATCAGGACGGACATCGCGAAGATGATCGTTCCGGCTTTGATCAGATAGCCTTTGCCTTTATCCCACGTTTCCAGGAGAACGGTCTTCATGTCCGGCAGACGGTATGGGGGGAGTTCCAGAAGAAAAGTGGAACCTTGCTCCTGAAAAACAGTGCTGCCAAGGAGCTTCGCTGCGACTATCGCCATGACGACGCCGAGGATATACATGGCGAAAACGACGTTCGCGGCGTTGTCAGGGAAGAACATCGCGGCAAACAGCGCCATGATCGGCAGCTTTGCGCCGCAGGTCAAAAACGGCGTGACGAGGATCGAGGTCATGCGGTCCTTTTCCGAGTCCAGCGCCCGGGCACCCATGATGGCGGGAACGGCGCAGCCAAAGCCCATCATCAGAGGCATGATTCCTTTGCCGGTCAGGCCGACGCGGCGCATGATCGGATCGGTGATGAAGGCGACGCGCGCCATGTATCCGGTGCCGTCGAGGAAACTCAGGCAGAAGAACAAAACGAAGATCAGCGGCACGAAAGTCAGGACGCCGCCGACGCCGCCGATGACGCCGTCGATAATCAAAGACTGCATCCAGTCTGCGACTTCCCAGGATTCCAGCGCTTCGGTCACGGCGTCGGTCAAAGGCCCGCCGATGAAGTCGTCCAATGCGTCGGCCATCGGCTGCCCGATCCATTCAAAGGTGATCTGGAACACCGCGTAGAGCATGACGAGGAACAGCGGCAGCGCGGTCCAGCCGTTTGCCAGCACCGCGTCGATCTTTTCCGACGTCTCGGCGCCGAGGCCTGCTGTGGAAACGCATTCAGCTACCACACTGTCAATGAACGCGTACCGTTCCTCGATGATTTTTTCTTCGAGGGCTTCGGCGGAAAGACCGCGCCCGCGAAGCGCTTCAATGCGGGCGATATGCGCGCGCACCTTTTCGCTGGGCTGGTATTTCTCCATCATGGTAGAGGTGAAGACGTCGAGCAATGTTTTGATGCTGCTGCGGCTCCGCGCCGTCGTCTCGACTACGGGCATACCGAGAGCCTCGCTCAGTTTTTCGGTGTTAACGCGGATGCCGTGGCGCTTCGCTTCGTCCTGCATATTGAGGTCGAGGAGCAGGGGGACGCCCTGCTCCAAAAGCTGGATCGTCAGGTAGAGATTGCGTTCGAGGTTCGACGAGTCGAGCACGTCCACCACGAGGTCCGGCTTTTCGTTCAGCAGATAGTCGATGACGATCTTTTCCTCCGGCGAGCGCGCATTCACGCTGTATGTGCCGGGCAGGTCGACGACGGAAATGTTCCGGCCCTGATGGGAGAGATAGCCGATTTTCTTGTCGACGGTCACGCCCGGCCAGTTGCCGATCTTTTGGCGCATTCCCGTCAATTCATTGAAGATGGTGGATTTTCCTGTATTCGGGTTGCCCGTCAGGGCGACTGCTAATGAACTCATGATTCATTTCCTTCCCTAGTAAATTATGAAAGCGTCGATAAATTTTTTGAAGTATGAAAATCATACTTCAAAAAATTTTGTCGTCACGCTATCGCTTCGACTTCAATCGAAGCGGCGTCATCCCGGCGAAGCGCCAAGTGATACGAGCGCACGCGCAGCGCTATCGGATCGCCGAGGGGCGCGGAGCGCAGCACCGTCACAGCCGTGCCCGGGACAAGTCCCATGGTCATAAGCCGGTTTTTCAGGGGCGAGTCCGCGACGGCGCGAATGATAAACCGCTGCCCGGACCTTCCTTCCCGTAAAGTCATTTTGCTTGCCTCCCGTAAAAAATAAATATGATTTTCTTTCTCACATGATAACACTTCGCGATATAAAACGTCAAGATGGAAATGGGAATTTTTTTCAAAAAGAAGACTCGCCGGACAAAAAAATTTCGTTTTTTTGAGGGCGTTTTTTTCGGCGCGCGGACGGCGCTTTTTCGTACAGCCCCCGCTTGTTTCAAGGCCTGGACGGGGTTAGTCAAATCGAAAAAAATGCGGTATACTTAGGGCGGATTTTTTTAAAAGAAAAACTATTATATTGGAAGTGGAGAAAATGTATGGGGTTCAGGGTTTGTCATCTCAAATAGGAAAACTTGGCGGGACGGCGAAGCGCATGGCGGCGCTCATGGCGGTTCTTTGCCTTTTTGGCGCGTCGCAGCCCGTATCTGCGGAGGCGGGGGAGAAAATCACGATCAATCTCGCGAGCCGCATTTTGACGTTCTGGCGGAACGGACAGAAGGTCTCGATGTATCCGATTGCCGTCGGCAAGCTGGAAACACAGACGCCGCTGGGGGAGTTTTGCGTGCTCGACAAAGAGGTTGACCCTATCTGGGTGGACCCGAAGGATGAGAAGAAACGGGTGGAGTCGGGGGAGGACAATCCGCTCGGCTATCGGTGGATGGGAATCGGCGGCCATTACGGCATTCATGGCACGAACCGGCCCGATTCTATCGGCGAGTATGTATCGAACGGCTGCATCCGCCTTTGGGAAGAGAACGCCGAGGAACTTTATGAGATGACCGACATAGGGACGCCGGTGGAGATCGATTACGAGCGTTTGGTCATCGAGCGTCTCGCGGACGGCAGGATCGCCTATTACATCTATCCCGACGGCTATTATCGGCAGTATCTCGACGTCGCGCGCGTGAAGGAAGGACTGGCGGCTTTCGGCGTCGCGGATTTTGTCACCGACGCGGACGTGGCGGAGAAAATTGCCGCTTCAGACGGCGAGCCTACATTCCTGCCCGACACGCTGCGCATTGAGATCAACGACCTTTGGGTTTCCGGCAGGGCTTTGAAGCAGGGCCGCAAAATCTATATTCCCGTGGGGCCGGTGTCGCTTCTGACGAAGCTGCCGGTGACGTCGAACTGGGACACGATGACGCTTTCGACGGTGAACGGCGCGGCGCAGGGAGAAGTCTTCAGCGGGAAATGGTATTTCGCGCTGGACGACGCGCAGAAACTCTTTGGGCTTTCCGGCACGGTGGAAAAAGACAGCGTTCTGCGTCTGCGCAGCGCGGCGCAAGCTTCGGCGCAGGCACAGACGGAACAGAACGCGGCCGTGAAGGACGACAAGGCTGTGAAAGAACAACCTGCGCAGGACAAGGTCGTGAAGGAGCAAACCGTTAAGGATACGACTGCAAAGGAACCGGCGGGACAGAAACCGGCTGAACAGGAACCGGCCGCGCATCCCGCGGCATTGCCGAACTCACAGGTGAAGGGATGACGGCATGAAAGAACGCTTGATGATATTGGACGGGAGCAGCCTGATGTTTCGGGCTTTTTACGCGCTTCCGCTCCTGACCTCGCCGCAGGGCGAATACACGAACGCTGTACACGGCTTTTCCAATATGCTTGTCAAGATGATACAGGAGTACAAGCCGGATCGAATGGTCGTCGCGTTCGACAAGAGCCGTCATACGTTCCGTACGGAGCTCTTCGAGGACTACAAGGGGACGCGCGGCGCGACGCCGGAGGAATTTTCCGCGCAGGTGCCGATCTTGCGCGATTTCCTGGACGCATGGGGCATTCCGTTCATCGAGATCGACAATTACGAGGCGGACGATATCATCGGGACCATCGCTTCCCGGGCGGCGGAGGACGGCGGCTTCGACACGCTGATCGTGACCGGCGACCGCGACGCGTTCCAGTTGATCCGGCCCGACGTGCGCGTGCTTTATACGAAGAAGGGAATCTCGGGCATCGAGGTTTTCGACGAGGCGGCGTTCCGTGAGGCATACGGCTTCGAGCCGATTCGCCTGATCGATCTCAAAGGGTTGATGGGCGACAGCTCGGACAACATTCCCGGCGTGCCGGGCGTCGGGGAGAAGACGGCAAAAAAGCTCCTGCTTGATTATGGGAGCCTGGAGGGCGTTTTCGAGCATCTCGGGGAAATTTCCGGCAAGAAGATGAAAGAGCGTCTGGCGGAAAACCAAGCGCAGGCGGAGCTTTCCAAACGCCTTGCGACGATCGACTGCGAAGCGCCCGTGCCTTTCGAGCCGGAGTCATACGCGATCACGCCGGACCGGGAGCGGTTTTTCCGGTTCTGCGACCGGTACGGGCTGAACGGCGCGCGCAAGGGATTTGAAAAACTATATACAATGGAAGGAAGCAAGCAAGAGACGGCGGCGGAAGCGTTGCCGTTATTTTCTGCGGAATCCTTTGATGCGGCGGAAGCGGCTGCGGATTTCTGCGCGGCGGTGCGCGGTCAGGAAACGCCGCGTCTGGCCTTCGTCGGCGTTTATGAGGGCAGGCCGCCGCATTGCCGTATCGTCGGCGCGGGCGTGTCCGCCTGCGGACGCGTCGGCTTTTGCGCGGCGGACGCGCCGGGCTGGGACGCGGTATGGGCGATCCTGAACGACGCCTCTGTGCAGCGGGCGACCATCGATCTCAAGAGCTTTTATCATGCGGGCGGTTCGCCTGCGGGCGCGTCCGGTCTTTTCGACGTCGGGCTTGCCGGATATTTGCTCGACGCTTCGATTGGACAGGCGTCGGTCGAGAAGCTGCGGGCGGCCTGGCTGCCGGACGAGAGCCCCGTCAATGAGAAAGCGGCTTTTCCGGAAAAGGCCTCCGCGGAGGCGGCTGCGGTCGAGAAGCTTTCCGCGTGCCTGCGTGCGCGTATGGAGGAATTCGGCCTTTTCGCTTTATATCGGGATATGGAGCTTCCATTGGTGGAAGTGCTGGCGGCGATGGAAAAGACGGGCGTCTTCCTCGACCGCGCGCAGCTTGCGGCCCAGAGCGACGAAGCGGGACGGAAGCTTGCGGCGCTGGAAGCGGAAATCCACGCGCTGGCGGGGCACCCGTTCAACGTCAATTCCCCGAAACAGCTTGCGACGGTCCTGTTCGAGGAGCTGGGGCTGCCCGCCGAGAAAAAGACGAAAAGCGGTTTTTCGACAAATGCGGGCGTGCTCGAGAATTTGCGCAGCGCTCACCCGATCGTCGAGAAACTGCTCGACTATCGCCTTTGGGCGAAGCTGAAATCCACGTATCTGGACGCCATGGGCGAATTGATCGACGGCGAGACAGGGCGCGTCCATACGAGCTTCAATCAAATGTCTACGGCGACGGGGCGGCTGTCGAGTTCCGACCCGAATCTGCAAAACATTCCCGTGCGGACGGAGGAAGGGAAAGAGATACGGCGTCTTTTCCGTCCGGGCGAAGGCTACGATCATCTGACTTCCGCCGATTATTCGCAGATCGAGCTTCGGATTCTGGCGCATCTTTCCGGCGACGGGAATTTCGTCGGCTCGTTCACGCGCGGGGAGGATATCCATGCGCGCACGGCTTCGGAAGTCTTCGGCGTGCCGATGGACGAGGTGACGCCGATCATGCGCCGCCACGCGAAAGCGGTCAATTTCGGCATCGTCTATGGGATCAGCGATTACGGTCTTTCGCAGGGGCTCGGCATTCCGAGGAAGGAAGCGGCGAAATACATCGGCGATTATTTTGAGAAATACGGCGGCGTCAAGGCTTTTATCGACGACATGGTGAAAAAAGCGCGGGAGGACGGCTTCGTCACGACGATGTTCGGGCGTCGCCGCGAGCTGCCCGCGATCAGGAGCAAGAATTTCGTTCAGCGCTCGCTGGCGGAACGCATGGCAATGAACACGCCGATCCAGGGAACGGCGGCGGACATCATCAAGCTGGCCATGATCGAGGTCTACCGGCGTCTCAGGGAGGGCGGCTACAAGAGCCGGCTCCTTTTGCAGGTACACGACGAATTGGTGCTGGAAACGACGGCGGACGAGGCGGACGCGGTCGAAGCGCTTCTGCGGGACGCGATGGAGCACGCCGCGGCGCTTTCGGTGCCGCTGACGGTGGATATTCACAGCGGGACGAACTGGGCGGAAGCAAAATAGGAGGCGGAAACGTGAGAGTCATCGGCCTGACCGGCGGGATCGCCAGCGGCAAGAGTACGGTGTCCGGCTTATTGAAAAAAGAGTACGGGGCGGTCATTCTCGACGCCGACGAGGCGGCGCGCGCGATCGCGGAGCCGGAAGCGCCCCTCTGGCGCGCGTATGTGGAGCGTTACGGGAAAGAGCGCGTTCTGCGTCCGGACGGCACTTTGGATCGGGAAGCGGTGGCGGAGATCGTTTTTCACGATGCGGAAGAAAAAGCGTGGATGGACAGGACGGCCCACCCGCTGATCCAGCAGGCGCTGATGGAACAGATGGAGGCCTGCCGGGCGGCGGGGGAGAAGACAGTCGTGCTCGACGTGCCGCTGCTGTATGAGGTCGGATGGGATAAACTTGCGGGCGAAGTCTGGGTCGTCTATGTGGACGAGGCGACGCAGCTTCAGCGATTGATGAAGCGGAACGCGCTTTCCGAGGACGAGGCGCGGGCGCGGATCGCGTCGCAGATGCCGATGGAAGAGAAGAAACGCCGCGCCGACGTGGTCATCGACAACGGCGGAACGCGTGAGGAAACGGCGGCGCTGGTCAGGGCCGCTTTCAGCCGAAGGGCGGTAAAATAGAAAAGGTATAGGAAGGAGAAGCGGCGCGTGCGGAAGAAGCGGATGCGGAACGAGCGGTACAAAGACCGTAAGTACAAGGCGGTTTTTTTCGCGCTCCTGGCGATCTTGTTCGCGTTCGCCGTTTATTTGGTCAGTCAGTTCGAGCCGGTCAAGAAGAAATATATCTATCCGTATCCGCATCAGGAACTCGTCACGCTATACGCAGAGGCGAACGGCGTTTCCCCCGCGCTTGTCGCAAGCGTCATCATGCACGAAAGCAAATTCGCGGATCAGGCGCATTCGCCGCGCGGCGCGGTCGGCCTCATGCAGCTGATGCCGGAAACGGCGGAATGGATTGCGGGGCAGCTGGGGGAAGAGGATTTTTCTTTGGAGAAGCTTCGGGAGCCGGAAATGAATATCCGTTACGGAACGTGGTATTTGGCGCATTTGGAGCAGGAATTCGACGGGAATCAGGTCCTGACGCTCGCCGCGTACAACGCGGGACGCGGCACGGTGCACGAATGGATGGAGGAACGGGGCTGGGCGCCGAATTTCAACGATATATCGGCAATCCCGTATCCTGAGACGCGCTTTTATGTGGCGCGCGTGCTCAAGGACAGGAAACA
>JAFZRW010000129.1 GCA_017619685.1 Schwartzia sp. (in: firmicutes) | reverse complement strand
GGAGATTATCGGCTGATTACGCTGAAGGCTGTCGAGTGTTTGAAAAAAGCCGACGTAGTGGTCTATGACCGTCTCGCCGACGACCGCATTTTGCGTTGGGCGAAGCCGGACGCGGAAATGATTTACGTCGGCAAGGCGTCCGCAAACCATACGATGAAGCAGGGCGACATCAATCATCTTTTGGCCGAAAAAGCGAAAGAAGGGAAATGCGTCGTGCGGCTGAAAGGCGGCGACCCCTTCGTCTTCGGTCGCGGCGGCGAGGAAGCGTTGTTTTTGAAAGAACAGGGCGTGCCCTTTGAGATTGTGCCGGGCGTGACCTCGGCGATTTCCGTCCCCGCCTATGCGGGCATCCCCGTCACCCACCGCGCGGTGGCGACCTCGTTTGCCGTCATAACGGGGCACGAAGATCCCACGAAGGTTGAGTCCTCGATGCGTTGGGACAAGCTGGCGACGGCGACGGATACCCTCGTGTTTTTGATGGGCGTCGAGAATCTTCCGTACATTTCAAAGCAACTGATTGAAAACGGGCGCGAAGCGGATACTCCGGCGGCGGTGATCCGCTGGGGCACGAAGCCCGAACAGCGGACGTTGGTGACGACGCTGGGCACGGCGGCGGAAGATGTGAAGAAAAACGGCATCAAGCCCCCCGCGATTTTCATCGTCGGCGACGTGGTGAAGCTGCGCGAAGAACTGGCATGGTTTGACAATACGGCGGCTCGTCCGCTGTTTGGAAAGACGGTGCTCGTTACGCGTTCTCGTCCGCAGGCGTCTCGCATGACGGAAAAATTGGAGACGATGGGGGCGCGAGTCGTCGAGCTGCCCGCGATTCGCATCGACGACCCGGCGGACGGCTACGAGGCGGTGGACGCCGCCATCAGCCTGATCGCTTCCTACGACTGGTTGATTTTCACCAGCGTCAACGGCGTCGACCGTTTCTTTGACCGGCTCTTCGTCGCGAACAAGGACGCCCGCGATTTGACGAAGGCGCATTTCGCCGCCATCGGAAAAGCGACGGCGGCACGGCTGAAAAAATACGGTATTTTGGCGGACATCGTGCCGAAGGAATATCGCGCCGAGGGAGTCATCGAGGCGCTGAAAAACGAACTCGCTCCGGGCGAGCGCGTATTGATTCCCCGCGCGCAGGAGGCGAGGGAAATCCTGCCGGAGAGTCTGCGCGAATACGGCGCAATCGTCGATGTGGCGCCGGTTTACGAAACGAAAGAGGCGGACGTCGATCCCACCGAGGTAAAGAAGATGCTGGCGGCGGGCGAAATCGACTTCGCGACCTTTGCCAGCGGTTCAACGGTCAGAAACCTCGTGCAAATTATCGGCGACGCGTCGCTTTTGGCGAAAACGAAGGTCGTCGCCATCGGTCCAGTCACGGCGGGAACATGCGAGGAACTCGGAATCCGCGTTGAGGCCATGCCGGAGGAATACACAATCGACGCGTTGGCGAATACGGTGGCGCGGCTCGCGCTCGAGGGCGCGAAATAGGAGCGTTTTCATGAATCTGCAAAAAATGGTGCTGCTCGTCGATGCGGACAACACCCAGCTCTCAAAACTTGAAGCGGTCATCGAGGAAGTGTCCCTGCACGGTCGCATTATTGTCAAGCGCGCTTACGGCAACTGGAAAAAGGAGACGCTGAAAAACTGGGAAACGGAGCTGAAGCGCCTCGCCATCAAAGCGGAGCAGCAGTTCGACTATGTGACGGGCAAGAACGCCACCGACATCGCTCTCGTCATCGACGCGATGCACCTCCTCTATCGCGGCATTTACGACGCCTTCGTCATCGTCGCCAGCGACAGCGACTATACGCCGCTGGCCCTCGACCTGCACGAATCCGGCGTCTATGTTATCGGCGTCGGCGAGGCGAAAACTCCGGAATCCTTCCGCAACAGCTGTGACGACTTCATTTATCTTGAAAACCTCGACAACGAACCGGACGAAGTTGCCACGGACAAGGAAGAGGAAGCTGAGCAAAAGGACGTCCGCGCCGAGAAAAAAGCGGCGCCGAAAGCCGACGACGCGAAGGGCGGCGTGCAAAAGCAGACGCAGAAAAACGGCGACGAAAAGCTGCGCCAGCCCGGAAAGAACGCGATGAAAAAAGTTCATGCGCTCTTGCGTTTGGCGTGGGACAAATATCAGGATGTGGAAGGCTACGTCAATATCGGCGCGGCGGGCAGCTATATCAAACGCGCGCGTCCCGACTTCGACGTGCGCTCTTATGGATTCCACAAGCTCCCGCAGCTTATCGAGGCGTTCCCCGACCAATACAACTTCAAGACCTCGAAAAAGGGGCATGTGTTTTACAAGTGCATATAAAAGCGTACAGGAAAAAGAATCCTGCCGAAGAGAACGAAATGTTCAATGTTCTTTCGGCAGGATTTTTTATTGCGCGCGTCGAAATACATATTGTTATATGTCATACTGATCTTCGACTAAAATCTTCAAAAAGATTTTAACCGAAAATGCGCCCAAAACAGTCCACTGGACTGTTTTGCACAGGCTACATTTGCGCCTACGGCGCAAATGACGTCTCATGCAGAACCTGTAAAAATCAGATGATT
>JAFZRW010000128.1 GCA_017619685.1 Schwartzia sp. (in: firmicutes) | reverse complement strand
GTCCATGCGCGCCATCGCCGCCGCAGGGCCGCCGGGATTGAAGCCGGCGCTCGCCGCGAGGTAGAAGCCGCCTTCGTCGGCCTCGTACTCGGCGGGCAGGATGACGTTCTTCGCGACGGAATAGTCGGCGAGGACGCCCACTACGTCTGGGCTCACCGCACCTGTGACCATGCCGAGGAAACTGATGCCGAAAGACTGCGCCGCCGCCCGGGCGTAGTTGTACGCCGCGTGCAGCTTGACGCCGTGCGTCATTTCGTGGGCGAGCACGCCGGCGAGTTCGTCGACGTTGCCGTTCAGGCCGTTGATGAGGCCGCGATTGACTGTGATGTAATTCGTCGGGAAGCAGGCCGCGTTGAACTCCTCGCTGTTGTTCACGTTCCAGCGGAAGGGCAGTGAGCGAATGTCGAGGACGTAAGTGCCGTTCTCCACGAGCCCATGCATCACGTCGTCAACGATCTGGTGATTGATGGGGTTGCGGTCGACGCCGTTCTCGTTCTCGTCGTAGAGCCGCGTCTGCTCCTGGTAATAGGCGTTGTTGCCCGCGTCGAGCACTGCGGACAGATAAGCGCTGTACATGCCCGCCGTACCGAGCACGCCCGCCAGCGCCGTGAAAACGTCGCCGCTGGACGCCGCCTCGGCGCGCGCGGCTATCGGCGCGGCAGGCAAAACAGGAGCGGCCAAGGTGATTGCCGCAAGCCCCGCCGCCGCGAGCCGCCGCTTCCATGAGCGAAGCAGAGTCATAGATGATCCCTCCGTAGTCGTAATATGCGTTTACCATAGCACAGTCGTATGGCGGAATTCTGAAAAACTGCGATATGGATGATGAAACCCGCCGCGAGATTCAGACCCGCGGCGGGTTTTGTGTCGGCTGTTATCGCCCCATCATTTCGGCGTATTTTTCCGGTACGTCGCCTTTGGGGTTCTTCTTGAGATAGGCCTGGAACGCTTGCAGCGCGAGACCGTCTTCACCCTTCGCGTCGTAGGCCATGCCCTGGAGACGCAGATTCGCGGCGAACTGGCCGGGGGCGAGCTTCTCGGCCGTCTGGCTGTCCGCGATGGCGGCGTCATAGTTGCCGAGGGCGTGCTGCGTGTAGCCGCGATAAAGGTAAGTGCGCGCGACCTTCGGCGCGAGACTGGCCGATGTGTTCAGCTCGGAGAGGGCCGCGTCGTAAAGATCCTGCTGATAGAATGCGCTGCCGCGCTCGGCGTGGGCCCAGGCCTTGAATTCGTCGTCCGGGTCGCAGGCGAGGAGACGGTTCGCCTCGTGGAGGGCCAGATCGGGGAGGCTCAGCGCGTTGTAGTCGAGGCTCTTCTGCTTGTAGCTTTCCAGGTTCTTCTTCGAGTTGCTCCGTGCTTTTTCCCGCCGCTTCTCGACGTCGTCGCGGCGCGCCTGTTCTTTTTCCAGATAGGTTTCGCGGTTTCCCGACTGCCGGTCTTTGGCGTAGGCGGCGTTCACGAGCGTTTCGAGCTTTTCGCCGAGGCCGGTCTCGCGCACCGCGTCCTTCAGATGGCGATAGACGTCGCTGTCGCTCAGGAAATCGACGCTGCCGTCGGGCTGCTTCGTGAAATGCCAGCCGGAGACCAGCGCGTTGTCATGGAAGCCCTTCGCGACGCCGCCTGCGACGAGACAGGCGCGCTCTTTCGCGCTGTGCGTCTCCGTCGCTTCCAGCGTCAGGAAAGGCGCGCCGTCGATCAGCACGGCGTCGTCCTTTGCCTCGACGTGGCCGAAGCTGAATTCGTTGAGCCACTTGAGACCGCGTTTCAGGCGGTTCGACGTTTCGGGGTGGTCGTCGGGATTCATGATGGACTCGGCGCGGCTCTCGGGCATCTTGAGCACCATCGCGGCAAACCCGCCGGGATTGAAGCCGGCGCTGGCCATGAGCCAGAAACCGGACTCGTCGGCGTCTTTTTCGGACGCTGCGGTGATATTCTTCGCCGCGTTGTAGTTCGTCAGGATATTTGTCAGGTACGTGGTTAGCGCGCCGCCGGACATGGAGTTCGCGGCGGTCTGGATCGCGGCCTCTTTCGCCATGTCGTAAGGGATATGCTGGTGCAGGCCGTGAATCATCTCATGGGCGAGCACGCCCGCCAGCTCGTCGCGGTCGCCGTTCAGCGCGGTGATAAGGCCTCGGTTGATGCTGATATAGTCGGCGGCGGTGCAGGCGGCGTTGAAGGAATCGTCGGCGTTCACGCTCCAGCGGAAAGGCAGGGAGTCCGCCGCCAGCGCGTAATTGCCGCGCTCGATCAGCTGGTTCATCACGCTGTCCGCGAGGGCGCGGTTTTCTTCCGAGTTGTCTTGGCCGTGTTTTGCCCGGTCCTGATCGAAGAGCTTCTTTTGCACCGCGGGGCTGTTTCCCATATCCAGGAGCTGGCTCCGCACGTCGCTGTACTTGCCTTGCGCGCGTATGGCTCCAATCGCGCCCTGAATGACGGTGCCCCAGATGCCCGCCTCGGCCACGGGCGGCGCGGGAACGAGCAGCGCCGCCGAGACGCCTGCCGTCAGCATACCCATGCGGATTTTTTTCAAAAGTCGTTTTGATTTCATGCGAAAAGCCCCCTGTCGGTCGTAGTTATCTGATTGAATTTTACGCCTTGTCTTTTGAAAATGCAATCAGACCGTGTCGATTCCTATTTCGTTGAAGTGATTTCAGGGAAAATTAAGGAAGCGCTAGATTTTTCCGATAATATTATGTATAATAAATTTTAATCGCGCGAAAACGCGGGAATGATATGAAAAAATGGAGGGGCAGAGCAATGATGAAGGGAAAGAAGTGGAAGCGTCTCGTTATGGGCGTGACGGCGGCAATGTTGACGGCGAGCCTGATCGCGGGCTGCGGCGGCGGCGGAGAGAAAAAGGCGGAAGACGGCAAGAAGATGTACAAGGTCGGCATCGTCCAGCTCGTCGAGCACAACGCTCTTGACGCGGCGAACAAAGGCTTCGTGGACGGCCTGAAGAAGCGCGGCTACGAAGAGGGCAAGAATATCGAGATCGACCGCCAGAACGCGCAGGCCGACCAGTCGAACCTTGCGAACATTTCCCAGCGCTTTATCTCGAATAAGTCGAACTTGATCTGCGCGATCGCGACGCCGGCGGCCCAGACCGTGGCGAACGCGACGAAAGACATTCCCATCGTCGGCACGGCGATCACGGACTATGTGAGCGCGAAACTCGTGAAGTCCAACGAGAAGCCGGGCGGCAACGTGACCGGAACCAGCGACATGAACCCGATCAAGGAGCAGGTCGACCTTCTGATGAAGCTCTGCCCGAACGCGAAGACGGTGGGCGTCATCTATTGCTCCAGCGAGGTCAATTCCGAAGTGCAGGTCAAGGCGATGAAAGCCTACGCCGAGTCGAAGGGCCTCAAGGTCGAGACGGCGACCATCTCGACGGTCAACGACATCCAGCAGGCGGCGCAGAGCCTCAATACGAAAGTCGACGTTTTCTACGCGCCGACGGATAACGTGCTGGCCAGCGCGATGCCGACGCTGCTCTCCGTCACGAACCCGGCGAAGAAGCCGGTCATTTGCGGCGAAGAGAACATGGTCAAGGCGGGCGGCCTTGCGACCTACGGCATCGACTATTACAAACTCGGCCTCCAGACCGGCGACATGGGCGCGGATATCCTCGATGGCAAGAAAAAGCCTGCCGATATGCCTATCCAGACCGCGAAGGACCTCAAGGCGAGCATCAACCGTAAGAACGCCGCCGATCTCGGCGTCAAGATTCCCGACGATCTGATGAAGTCGGCGGAAATCGTAGAGTAAAGCATTGTTAGGAGCAAGACAACTTTGGACCTGATTATCCCAACTATTTCTCAAGGGCTTCTGTGGTCGGTGCTTGCGATCGGCGTCTATCTGACCTTTCGCGTGCTCGACGTGGCAGACCTGACCGTCGAGGGCAGCTTCCCGCTGGGAGCCGCGACGGCGGCAAAATTGCTCGTCGACGGCTGGAGCCCGATCCCGGCGATATTCGTCGCGTGCATCGCGGGCATGCTCTCGGGCGTCGTCACCGGTATCTTGACGACGAGATTCAAGATTCCGGCGCTGCTTTCTGGCATCCTGACGATGATCGCGCTGTATTCGGTAAATCTGCGCGTCATGGGCAAGGCGAATCTTCCGCTGCTCGGCGTCGATACGCTGTTCACGCAGTTCGGCTGGATCTCGGAGGACAAGCAGACGGTCGTTTTCGCCGTCGGGCTCGTCGTCGTGCTGTTGGTGGGCGCGCTCTGTTACTGGTTCTTCGGAACGGAGATCGGCGCGGCGATCCGCGCTACGGGCTTCAATCCGAACATGATCCGCGCGAACGGCGTCAATACGGACGTGACGGTCATTCTCGGCCTGCTGCTCTCCAACGGCCTCGTCGCCGTCTCCGGCGCGCTCGTCGCGCAGTCGAACGGCTTCGCGGATGTGGGCATGGGCGTCGGCACGATCGTCATCGGTCTCGCGTCGGTCATCATCGGCGAGGTGCTGTTCGGCACGCCGAGCTTTTGGCGCTGCCTGATCTCGGTGGTGCTCGGCTCCATCGTCTACCGTATCGTTATCGCGGTCGTGCTGCAGATGGGCATGCCGCCGAACGACCTGAAGCTCTTCACGGCGATCCTCGTGGCCGCCGCGCTGGCGCTCCCGCTGCTCCAGGGCAAAGTCAAAGAGCGGCGGCGCAGAAGGGCGGTGGACTGATTGCTCCGAATCGAGAACATCGCAAAGACGTTCAATCCCGGCACGATCACCGAGAAAGTTGCGCTGACGGGGCTCTCGCTGCACCTCGCGCCCGGCGATTTCGTGACGGTCATCGGCGGCAACGGCGCGGGCAAGTCCACGCTGATGAACTCCATCGCCGGCACGTTTTTCGTCGATCGCGGAAAGATCTTCATCGACGGCGAGGACATCACGCGCTGGCCGGAATATCGGCGCGCGAAATACATCGGCCGCGTGTTCCAGGACCCGATGATGGGTACGGCGGCGGGCATGATGATCGAAGAGAATCTTGCCATCGCCGAGCGGCGCGGGCGCACACCCTCGCTGGCGTGGGGCTCGTCCGATGAGAAACGGCAGGAATATCGCGAGATGCTCTTGTCTCTCGGCCTCGGGCTCGAAGACCGGCTGGAATCGAAAGTCGGGCTCTTGTCCGGCGGACAGCGGCAGGCGCTGACGCTTCTGATGGCGACGATGGCGCAGCCAAAGCTGCTCCTTCTTGACGAGCACACGGCGGCCCTCGATCCGAAAACCGCCGCGCAGGTGCTTCATCTCACGAAGACCATCGTCGAAGGACGGAAGCTCACGACGCTGATGATCACGCACAACATGCGCGACGCTTTGGCGCTGGGCAACCGGCTGATCATGATGTACGAAGGCCGAATCCTGATCGACGTGGCCGGAGAAGAGAAACAGCGGCTGACCGTTCCCGACCTCCTGAAGATGTTCGAGCAGGCGGCGGGCAGCGAAATGACAAGCGACAGTCTGCTGCTGTCATAAAGGAAACACCGAATGATGCACGAATTGACTTAATCGTTATTTCCTAAAAACTATATGGATTGGTTTCACGCACCGGCGAATTTTTTCGTCGGTGCGTTTTTGCAGTACGGGCAGGTATTTCGCGCCGGAAAAACCGCCGTTCGCGCCCTGCGGCGGTTTTTGTCCCCGATTTTATGATATAGTAATAGCATAAAATGGAGGGGACTTTCATGGAGGAGCGGAAAAGTTCGGACGCGAGGGCGGGAATTTCCGTCGCGATTTGCGAGCCGAACGAAGAATTGCGCGACGAGCTTGCGCGCATGATTGCGAAGGAAAAGCCGGAGGCGCGGCTCGGCGCCTTCTCGTCCGGCGACGAGCTTTTGCGCTCGGAGGAAGATTTCGCGATCTACTTTCTCGACGTGCAGGGCGCGGACGGGCTGGAGGTCGCGCGGGAGCTTCGCGCGCGGGAGCGGGGCGTCGCAGTCAGCGTCATCGTTTTCGTGACGGGCTATCGGGACTATATGGAGGAGGCTTTCGACGTCCACGCGTTTCAATATCTGGTGAAGCCGGTGGACGGGAAAAAGTTCGCCGAAGTGCTTTGCGCTGCTTGGGCGGAAGCCGAGGCGGCACGCCGTCGGGAGGGGCGGCATATCCTGCTGAAGCTGGACGGGGTCATGCGAAAGGTCGCGCTGCGCGATATCCTTTATCTGGAGAGCCGAAACAAAAAGGTCGCCATTCACACGACGGAGGGCGCGCATGAGATTCGCCGCTCGATGGAAACGATGGAGGCGGCGCTGGGAGACGGCTTTTATCGCTGCCATCGCTGCTATCTCGTCAATCTCGCGCAGATCGCCGACTACGGCTCGCGCGCGATCCGGCTGGAAAACGGCGAACAGCTCTTGCTGGCGGAAAAGAAATACACGGATTTCGTGAAAACGTATTTGCGCTACGCGAAAAACGGCGGCGTCGTGCATGTGTGATCGCGGGAAACAACAAAGGAGCGTCGAGATTTTCGACGCTCTTTTTACGTGTGAAACGGCCGCAAAATCAACCGCAAAATTTTGCGGCCGTTTTTGCGGCCGATTTTCGGACGAAAAATCCGTTTGCGTCCGTTTTGTATTTCGCGGCGGAAAAGCCGTCGTTCGCGCCGCGCCGCGGTTTTTGCCATCTCTTTTATGGTATAGTATCATTAAGTTCGGAGGGGATTCCGAATGTCCGATATGACGATGAACGCGCTGGATTTTCTCGTGCAGCTTGCGGCGGGCGCGCTTTCCTTTTGGTACGCGGCGAAATTTTTGCAGGCGGATTTTGAGAGCCGCCGCTGGGCGGCGCTTCGCTGGGCTGCGTTGTACGCGATTGTGCAGTTCGGCGTTTCCACGCTGACGGAAGGCTGGAAACCGTACGAGCGGTTTTTCGCGATCGTTCCGCAGGTTGCGTTGCTGTTCCTGCTTTCCGGCGCGTTCTTTGAAAAGGATAAATATCGTCAAATGTTCGTCGCCGTGAGCTTCGCCTCCGGTTGGGACATTTTGCGGTTCACGGTCAGCCCGCTGGCGCACGCGGCTTTCGGCGCGTGGGGGCCGGCCTGGGCGTGGGCGGTGAACGAAGCCGTCGCGCGCGGCGTCTCGGCGGAAACGGTGCTTTCCGTGATGCAGGTTGCGAACGACGCGGCGCTGCTTGTGATCGTCGCAGGCTGCCGCGTCCTGCAGCTTGGCCTTCTCGCGCTCTGCCTGCGCGGGATCGTCGGCTTCTTCCCGCCGAAAGATTACGCGCTCCGTCTCCATGACAGTTTGTTCCTGTTGTTCCCCTGCGCCGTCGCCCTCGTCATCGACCTGACGGTGCGGATGATGGCGCTGTCGGCGGACAATTCCGCGCTGATGCTCGTTTACGACCGCGTGCCGGAGACGCTTCTGCTGTTGCCGATGACGAGCCTGCTCCTGCTCGGCATGATCGTCTCGTCGGTCATGCTGTTTCGCGGCTTGGTGCAGGCGAAGGACGAGGAGCAGAAACGTCTGCTGCTGGAGCAGAGCGTCGCAGGCGTACATAGAGAGGTCGAAGAACTGCAAGGCGTTTACGCCGACCTGAAAGGGCTCCGCCACGACCTTCGCAACCATATCGCAAACCTCGCCGCCTATGTGCAGCGAATCGCACCGCAGAACAACACGGAGCTGTCGGCGTATCTCGGACAGATGACGGACGCCGTCGCGCGGCTGGACTTCGCCGACGACACGGGAAACCCGATTACCGACGTGATCGTTCATCAGGCGCGTCGGGACGCAGAGAAAAAAGGCGTCGCTTTCGCCGCCGACTTCCACTGGCCGAAGGACGGACGGTTCGACATTTACGACGTCAGCGTGATCCTGAGCAACGCGCTGACGAATGCGGTCGAAGCGGCGACGCGGGAAATCTCGGTTCGTTCCTATGAAAAAGGCCGCCTGTTTTTCATCGAGGCGGCGAACGATTTCACGGGGACGCTTCATTGGGACGAGACGGGCGACCTTCCCGTCACCAGCAAGCCGGACGCGGCGATGCACGGCATGGGCCTTGCGAATATCCGCCGCTGTGCGCAGAAGTACAAGGGCGAAATGGATATACAGGTCACGGAGGAAGACGGGCAGAAGAGATTTTTGCTGACGGTCATGCTGTATGAGAAAGTGTAATCTTGCCTTCCCCTTTGGGGAAGGTGGCAGCCGAAGGCTGACGGATGAGGTTTTGAAGAGTCACGACTAATATAAACGAATCGTTGTAAAACCTCACCAACCGCTATCGCGGTCCCGAAACAGTCCACTGGACTATTTCGCCCCATAGGGGAGGGCAAATCAAAAGAGCGCCTCCTGTATCTTCCGCGATGTCCGGCTGCGTGGGGAATCCATTTCGAGCAGGCGGGCAAGCTCTTTCCGTACCAGCTCCGGCTCGTCGCCGACGACGGGTTGGCCGACGAGCCGTCCCGAACCGTCGACAAATGCGACCGTCGGCGCGGCGCGAAGCCGCGTCAGGAACGGGGCGAAATCGTCGTTGACGAGAAGATGCGGAAACGAGACGGGACAATCTGCGGCAATATCCGCAGCCAGCGCGCGCTTTTCCGCGCCGTCGCCCGTTTTCAGGTCGCCGACGAGTCCGACGAATTGCACGTTTTCCGGCTGTTCGCCGAGCAGCGCGGAAAGACGGCCCAGCGCCGCACGGCTGCCCGCTTCATCGCGTACGACCCAGACGCAGACCGCCGTCGTTTTCCCCGCGAAAAGTTCGTTCGTCACGGCGCGGCCGTCCAGCGTCTCTGTCCGAAACGTGGGGAACGGCTCGCCTGCGCCGCTGACATGGAGCGCGCCGTTCCGTCCGAGGAACAGGGCGTCGGCGACGAGCAACAGAAGCGCAAGAAACGGAAACAACCAAAGTTTCTTTTGGCGAAATGTCTGCATAAAAAGCTCCTTATAAGCCTTCCCCATAGGGGAGGGCTAGGTACAGATTCGATTGTTCGTTGCAATCTGCACGGCTTTATCATAACATGAACGCAGGAGAAAGCAAAGGAAGGAGGAACGACAGGGACAGTCGAAGAGGTTAAGGAAAATGTTTTTCCAAGGAGGAGGAGATCAAAATGCCGGTCAAGGTAGGGAACAGCTATGTAACAGAGGCGGCGCTGGCTTTCGCGCAGAAGTCGGCGGCGGAGAGCGTGGACAAGGAGAAGGGCAAGGGCACGAGCGGCGTTCTTGCCGACCTCGCGGAGAAGTTCCCGAATCTGAAATTCAGCGTCGGTACGCAGCCGTTTTCGGGCAGCGGCATGGGCAACGTCGCGATTTCGTCAAAAATCCTGCGCGAAATGGAAAAGGATCCGGCAAAGCGCGAGGAGTACGAGGCGCTCTTGTACGATGTACAGGAGACGACTGCGGGGTTGCCGACGATGCGCGCAGACGGGTCCAAGATCAAGGCGCACGGGTGGATTATCCACGAAGACGGCGGCCTTAGCGCATGGAGCATCGGAACGAGCGAGGGCGGCGACAGGAAGCCGGAAGCGTCGGGCCGCGTCAATCGTTCGTCGAAAAAGGCTTGGTGGCAGTCGCTGCTTGACGAGATGAAGGAAAGAGAGGAAGCCCGCAAAAAAAGAGTCAAAAAAGGGAAAATCGGAGTCGCGGAAAAGCCGACGAGCCTGACGGAAACGTTGAAAGCCGAGCAGGAAGAAGCGGCGCGCATCTTGAAGGCGAACGCCGAGAAAATCGTGAGCCTGCCGAATCAAGGAAACCCTGCGCTGGCGAAAGCGTACCTTGCGGGCCAAACGAACGCAGTCAAGGTGCAGGAATTTTCCAATACGAATGACTTGATGAAATACCTGCAAGACCAGTTTTCTGTCGTTCGCGGCGGCATGACCTCGATCTCGTCGAAACACCTGAAAGCTTGCCTGACCGACGAAGAAAAGCGCGCGAAGCTGCTCGACAACCTGCGCGTCGCCGATGAAATGCTGGAGAGTCATAAGGGCGAAGTCGGCTTTCAGGGCATGACGGTAGAAATCGACGAAAACGGTGAAATGAGCGTCACCTCGTCAAAAAGTACCGTTACCTTCAACGGCGAGAAACGCGCGCGACAAATCGCGGCGGCGCAGACGCAGGGCGACCTTGAAACGGTCATGCGGCTGCTCCAGGTCGATCTCGAGCAGTGCGAAGCGGGTTGCAAGAACAACGCGTGCGACGAGGCCGAGGTGCAGAAAGTCAAGGACATGATCGCCCGCGCCGAACAGCGCAAGGGCGAGCTCGGCGACACCGGCGATAAGGAAAACGATCCCGCCGCAAAAGCCGCCTTCGCGGTCAATATGCTGATATAAAACAAAGAAGCCTCCCGTTAGGGAGGCTTCTTTGTTTGATTCGTGTGAGCTGCCACTCACACATGCTTGTTACCCTACGCCGCTTTCTCTTTGCCGTCTTGGCAGGAGTAGTGGCAAATATCCTGTTTATTTACGCTGCGGCTTCGCTGCGATGCTTTTCCGCGTAGTCGATGGCGATTGCCACCGCGCCGTCGCCCGTGATGTTGAGGCAGGTGCGGAACATGTCGAGCACGCGGTCGATGCCCGCTACGAGCGCAAGGCCCTCGATCGGAAGACCGACGGACTGGAGCACCATCGCCAGCATGATGAGGCCGGCGCCCGGGACGCCCGCCGTGCCGATGGAAGCAAGCGTGCCGGTGAAGACGATCATCATCATCTGTCCCGCCGTCAGGTCGACGCCGAAGACGTTCGCGATGAAGAGCGAGCAGACGCCCATGTAGAGCGCGGTGCCGTCCATGTTGATCGTAGCGCCCAGCGGAAGCACGAAGCTCGTGACCTCGCGGGAGGCGCCGAGTTTTTCCTGCAGGTTCTTCATGTTGACCGGCAGCGCCGCCGCGCTGGAGCAGGTCGTGAAGGCCAGCATCATAGCTTCCGACATGGCGGAGAAGAACTCCATCGGGGAAATGTGACCGCCGACTTTCGCAATCGTCGAATAGACGGCAATCGCATGGATCGCGCAGCCGACAGCCAGGCAGGCGATGACCGAGATCAGCGGCAGAAGCACTTTCGGGCCGTTCGCCGCGACGACGGGCAGGAGCAAAGCGAATACGCCGATCGGCGCGAAATTCATGATCAGCGCGATGATCTTGTAGCAAGTCTCGGCCGCCGCGTCAAAGAACTTGATCAGGAACTGCGCGCGCTCGCCGCCGACCTGGATAATGCCGACGCCGACGAACAGCGCGAACACGATGACCGGCAGGATCTGCGCCTTCGCCATCGCCTCCACCGGGCTCGTCGGGATCATCGCGACAAGGACCTGCATGATGCTCGGCGCCTGCTTGACGTCAACCTTGCCGTCGGCAACCATCTGCATACCAGCGCCCGGCTGGACGATGCCGGCGACGACGAAACCGATCAGGATCGCGATAGCCGTCGTGACCAGATAAATGACGATCGTGCGGACGCCAATGCGGCCCAGCGTCGTCGTATCGCCGAGGCTCGTCATGCCGACGACCAGCGACGTGAAGACCACGGGGACGATCATCATTTTGATCAGGTTGATGAAGATCGTGCCGACCGGAGCTATCCACAGCTTCGCGAACGGCAGTCCCTCCGGCCCCATGACAAGACCGACGATGACGGCCAGCACGAGGGCGATGAAAATTCGGATGGATAGATTCATGAGATAAAATTCCTCCTCTGAAATGAAAGTTACGATACCATATTATATGAAAGAAACTTGCAAATGTCTACAAAAAGGAACATGTATACAAAATGCAAAATGCGGACGGATTTTTGACGCAGGGGGTACTTTCTGATATAATTTAGAAAGTATTGTAGGAAACGACGAATAAGTCAATTTATGGCTTTGTTCGGTGTTTCCTTACTCGAAAGGCTTGGTGTGAGCATGTTCACTGCGATTCATACATGTGCGTCAGCCTCCCGGCGCGGCATTCTGGCCGTCAGAAGGAAGCGGAGGCCGCAGCGCCCGCTTGGCTGCACGCTGCACGAGCTTCGGGAGCTTTCGGAGGAGACGGGATTTTCCGTCGACGACGTGATTTCCCGCCTCGATGATTTCCTGTCCGCGGACGATCTGCTCGGCGCAGGGAAGCCGCTCCTGGAAGCGCTGGAGGAGCGCGTCCAGCTGGAAACGCGGGAAGAAGCCCCGCTTGCGGACGTCGAAATTGAGGCGGCGGAAGAATTCCTGCGCGTGGAAGCGCAGGAAATCGTACTGCAGGAGGAAACGCCGGAGGCGCAAATCGAAGAAGAACCGCTGCAAGCGGAACCCATACAAGAGACCATCATACAGGAAGAACCGATAGGGCTTTTCCCGGAGGAAGAGCTGCCGCCGGCGGTCGTGCTTCCGA
Source organism: Schwartzia sp. (in: firmicutes) (assembly GCA_017619685.1). Classification (GTDB taxonomy): domain Bacteria; phylum Bacillota; class Negativicutes; order Selenomonadales; family Selenomonadaceae; genus RUG12372. Next base: position 973 of record JAFZRW010000128.1, on the reverse strand, counting down.
AAGAGCCGGAGCCGGAAAGAGAGCCGTGGGAATTGCTTCCCCGCCCGCAGTGCAACAGCGAACAGATCGACCTCGATTTCGACGGCGTGACGCTGAACGAACTTCGGGAGACGACGACCGTTTACGTCGAAGAAGCGGTGACGGTCCGCGCGGTCACGGCGCGCGCCGTCAAGAAATATCAGGAAGAAATGGAAAAGAAGGCGGAGGCGGAGAGATTGCAGGAAGCCGAGACACTGGAGGCGGAAGCGGCGGAGATCGCCGCCCCGAGCGAGCCGAAGGAAGTACCGCAGATTGCGCGAAGCAGCGCGATCCGCTTTTTCCGAAAAGCCGAGCCGGAGATCGTCGTCGAAAGCGACGCTGCGGCGGCGTCGAAAGACTTCGTGCAGGACGCTCCCAGGACGGCGCCGAAATCTTTCGCACAGGAAGCTCCGAAAGCGGAGCCGGAAATCGTCGTGGAGAGCGCGGCGGAAATCGTCGAAGCGGAAACCGTAGAGAACCCGCCGGAAAAGATCGTATGGCCCTGGGAGATTCAGGACTGCCTGACGCTGCAGGAGGCCCTCGAAACTTTGGACGACAGGGCGCTGACGGCGCTGACCGAAGAAATCGTCGAGTGCACGACCTCCGGTTCGCTGGGCGACGGCGCGATCAAATCCCTGTGCCGCACCTATCGGCAGGATATGCAGAAAGTTTATACCGCCATTCAGAAGGAGAGCCGCCATCGCATCACGCGCATGAACCGGAAAAAGCCGGCGTCGCCGATGGGCATGGACTCCACGCAGGAAATGGCGATGCGCATGGCGAAGCAATTCCTTGGCAGCGAGATGTGCAAACGGGCGATGCGGTTCGTGTCGCCGTGGCCCGACGCGGACGGCAACTACTATATCATTCAGAGCCACCGCGTGGACGACGAGGATTCCCTCGACTTCCCGAACGAGCGCACCTATTATCAGGAGATGGGCGATGGTTGGGCCAT
>JAFZRW010000127.1 GCA_017619685.1 Schwartzia sp. (in: firmicutes) | reverse complement strand
TTCCTGGACGAACTGCCGGAATTCAGCAAGACGACGCTGGAAGTCTTGCGTCAGCCGCTGGAGGACAGGCAAGTGACAATTTCCCGTGTGAACGCCACTTTGACGTTTCCCGCGGATTTTATTTTGCTCGCGGCGATGAACCCATGTCCCTGCGGGTATCTGTACAACGACGGCGGCGGTCATGTCTGCACCTGCACGCCTACGGAGGTTAAGCGCTACACGCGCAAGATCTCGGGACCGCTCCTGGACCGTATCGATATTCATATCCGCGTGCCGCAGGTGGACTACAAGGATCTGAGCTCGCGGCAAAAAGCCGAGAGCTCGGCGGCGATCCGGGCGCGGGTGGCAGCCGCACGGGAGCGGCAGTTCAAAAGGCTCCAGTCCTGCGGGATCTTCACGAACGCGCAGATGAATCACGCCATGCTGAAGGAGAAATGTCCTTTGGGCGACGCGGCGCAGAAACTTTTGGAGATGGCGTTCCAGAAGATGAATTTGTCGGCGCGGTCCTATGACCGCATTATCAAAGTGGCGCGCACGATCGCTGATCTGGAGGGCTCGCAGGAGCTTTGCGACCGTCATGTGGCGGAAGCGATCCAGCTTCGGAACGACGTGGGAATAGAAGCGGAATAACACGAAAGACAGGAGGATCGGTTATGGTTTCCGGAAAAACGATCAATCTCGGCGTCATCGGCTGGCCGATTGCGCATTCGCTGTCGCCGGCGATGCAGACGGCGGCTATCCGCGCGGCGGGCGTCGATTATTCGTATATCGCGATGCCCGTGCGTCCGGACGCTGTCCAAGGCGCGGTGGAGGGGCTTCGCTCGCTTGGCTTTCGCGGCTTCAATGTGACGATCCCGCACAAGACGGCGGTCATCGGATTGCTCGACGAGATTGACGAGGACGCGCGGCGAATCGGCGCGGTAAATACCGTCGTCAACGAGGGCGGGCGGCTCCTCGGGCGGAATACCGACGTGGCGGGATTCTTGCTCGGTCTTTCGCGGCAGGGTATAGAGGTTCGCGGACGTCGGGCGGTCGTCCTGGGCGCGGGCGGCGCGGCTCGGGCAGTACTCTGGGGACTGCTTCGGGAGGGCGCGTCCGGCGTCACTGTCGCCGTGCGAAACGCAGCGAAAGCGAAAGAAGCGCTTGCGGATTTTTCCAAAGATGTGGAAATCATTTCATGGGACGACGACGCTTTTGCAGGGGCGCTGCAGTCGGCGGATATCCTCGTCAATACGACGCCCCTCGGCATGACGCCGAATCTGGACGCCGCGCCGCCTGTGGACTGGGCGCACGTTCGACCGGAAGCATTCGTCTACGATATAATTTATACGCCGGCCCGCACGCGTTTTTTGCGTGAAGCGGAAACTCACGGTCATCGCGTGCAAAGCGGTGCGGTGATGCTGGTCGGGCAGGGCGCGGAGGCGTTTCGGCTCTGGACGGGAGTCCGTCCCGACGAGAAGGCGATGGAGACGGCGCTTCTGGACGCTTTGCGCGCGAGCGCCGGGGAGGAATGATGAAAACGATGGACGCCGCGGCGCTTGAAAAGGAGCTGACCGTACTCCGGCAGCGATACGACAGCCTGGAAAAGGAAACGGGGCATTTGCGGAAACGGTACGAGAGCCTCAAGGAAGAGCATGAGAAGCTTCAGCAATATGTGGCAGGCATGGTTCAGCCGCCGCGTGTGGAGTATGACGGCGAGCAGTTCATCGAGCCGGGCGGCGAAAACGATTTCTACACGGGGGAGCGCAAGGATATTGTTTTGGCCGTGCTGGACGACGCGCTTTCGTCCCTGAAAAAGGGGAGCCGCAGGCGCGACGTCGTAGCTTCCGTGATTGCGGCCAACGGCGGCGGAGAGAGACAGAAAGAACGCGAAAAGGAATTGAAGTCGATTTTGCGCGGGTATGTTTCGATGGACGCTTCCGTCAGGAACCATCTGCAAAAGTTCGGATTCGTCATCAGCGGCTCGGGCAAGCACTACGAGCTGACATATTACGGGGACAATCGTTACGCCTATACGATTTCGAAGACTGCCGGCGACGCGCGGGCAGGCATAAACGCCGCATCGAAGATCGCGACGATGGTGCTCTGATGCGCGGAGAGGAAAGAGACAGCGTCGCCGCTCTCGCGGAGCAGGCGGCAAGGGGAGCGGCTGCGGGAGGCCGCGCGGCGGAAGCGGCCCTTTCGTCGGTAAAAGCCGCGCCGGTGGTGGCGCTTGCGGACGCGATCATTCGGGAAGCGCTTTCGATGGATGCGAGCGACGTCCATATCGAGCCGACGAAGGCGGGACTGCGCGTTCGTTATCGAATCGACGGCGCACTCCGCGTGATGTACGATAATTTTCCGGCGCGCCTGAAAGACGTTTTGGCGGCTCGGATCAAGATCATGGCGAAGCTCGATACGACGGAGCGCCGTGTGCCGCAGGACGGCCGCATCGCTTTCGGGGAAGGGGATGCGGCCGTCGATATCCGCGTGTCGACGATGCCCGTCCTGCTGGGCGAAACCGTAGTGCTGCGCTTGCTGAGCGGCGCGCGGCGGCTTTTACGTCTGGACGAGCTTGGGTTTTCGCCGGAGCATCGGCGAACATTTGAAAATTGGTGTCATCGCCCTTCCGGTTTGATCCTGAACTGCGGGCCAGTCAATTCGGGAAAGACGACGACGCTTTACGCTGCGCTGCGGGAGCTGAACTCGGCGGAAAAGAATATCGTGACGATCGAGGACCCCGTCGAGTATTTCCTGCCCGGGATCAATCAGATTCAAGTGAACGCGGAAACGAAAATGACTTTTGCGCGAGGCGTGCGCTCTTTGATGCGACAGGATTTTGACGTCGGCATGGTCGGCGAGATCCGCGACGAGGAGACGGCGGAGATTGCGGTGCGGGCGGCGATGACCGGACGCCTGCTTTTTTCGACGCTGCACACGGCCAGCGCGACAGGTGCGGTTTTCCGGCTGCTCGATATGGGGGTGAAGCCGTATCTTTTGGCGGCTTCTCTGCTCGGCGTTATGGCGCAGCGCCTTGTGCGCCGCCTTTGTCCTGATTGCCGCGAGCCGTACGAGGCGGACGGGGAAGAAGCGCGCTTTCTCGCGGCGCACGGCTACGAAGGACGCAGGTTTTTTCGCGCGCGCGGCTGTGAGAAATGCCGTGGGACGGGCTATCGGGGTCGACTGGCAATTCACGAGCTGCTTTCTGTGGACGCGGATATGCAGCGGGCAATCGCCGAGGGCGTTCCCGATTTTGAGGCGCTGACAAAGCAGGCGGGTATGACGTCGCTGGCAGTGGACGGTATAAACAAGGCGGCGGCCGGGCATACGTCCCTCGCCGAAGTTAGGAGAGTGGCGTATGGCGGACTTTGACGAAGAGGCGTGGCGTCGGCTTTTTTCGCGCGCGGCGTCGGAGGCCGCTTCGGATATCCATATCGCGCCCGGCGCGCCGATTTTCTTTCGCGTGGACGGTGCGCTGACAGAGGCGGGCGCTTCGGCGGGCGCCGAAAAGATCGCGTCGCTTCTTGACGCATGGACGACGCCGGAGCAGCGGGAACACTTATCCGCGCAGGGCGCACTGGACTTCGCGATAGCGGAGAAGGAGGCGCGGCTTCGCGTCCATGCGTTTTCGACGCGAACGGGAACGGCGCTTTCGATGCGGATTGTGCCGAATCATGTTCCGTCGTTGGATTCGCTCGGCGTACCGCCGATCTTTCGGCGTTTGCTTTCGCTCCGGCATGGACTGGTGCTCGTGTCGGGAAAGACGGGCGCGGGCAAGACGACGACGCTGGCGGCATTTTTGGACGCCGTTTCCCGCGAGCGCGCGGCGCATATTGTCACACTGGAAGACCCAATCGAATATCTGCATGCGTCGGGCAAAAGTCTCGTGAGCCAGCGGGAACTGGGCGTGCATTTTTCGACTTTTGGCGACGCGATCCGCAGCGCGCTCCGGGAAGATCCTGATATGTTGCTCGTGGGGGAACTTCGGGACGCGGACGCGGTGCAGGCGGCGCTCAGCGCGGCGGAGACGGGGCTGCTCGTTTTGGCGAGTCTGCATACGCGTTCTGCTGTCGAGGCGGCGCACCGTATTGAAAGCTTTTTCCCTGCGGCGCAGCAGCAGGAAATTCGTGCGCAGCTTGCCGTCACGTTGGAGGCGATGATTTCCCAGGCGCTTCTTCCTGCGAAGGACGGCGGGCGCGTTCTTGCCTCGGAGGTGCTCGTCGCAACGGACGCGGTCCGCCATCTGATCCGCGCGGGCAAGCCGGAACAGCTCGCTTCGTGCATCGTCTCCGGCGCGTCTTTCGGTATGCAGTCCATGCGGCAGGATATTGAGCGTCTTGCGGCGGCAAAACGGATCGATTCGGAGACGGCGCGCCGTCTGCTCGACGAAAAGCGGGCTCTATGACGGAATACGATTACAAAGCGCGCGACGCGGCGGGACGGACGCGCCGGGGACGGCTTCGTGCCGCGTCAAAGCGCGAAGCTGCGAAGCGGCTTTCGGAAAACGGATTTTTCATATTGCGGATTCGACCCGCGCGGCGCAAATGGCTTTTCGAGCGAGGGCCGGACCGTCGATTTCCCGTGTTGTTTTGCCGTCGGCTGGCGGTCATGCTTTCGGCGGGCATGACGCTCGGCGAGGCGCTTCGCGTTCTGTCCGAGCAGGGAGCGCAGGACGAGGCGGGCAGGATCACGGCGGGGATTTATCGTGCGGTGGCGGACGGGGAAAGTTTCTCCGAGGCGATGGCGCGGACGCCGCGCGTGTTCGCGCCGAAAATCACGGCTATAGTTGGGGCGGGAGAAAAAAGCGGCAGCCTCGACATACTTCTCGGGGAGCTTGCCGACGCTTTGGAAGCGGACTATGCCGCGCGGGAAAAGCTGCTGACGCTGATGATGTATCCTTGCGTATTGGCAGCAGCCGTTTCGTTTGCGGCCGTGTTCCTGCTGACGTTCGTGTTTCCCGTGTTCGTGTCGATGTTCCGCTCGCTTTCGATGGATCTTCCTTTGCCGACCCAGTTTCTTTTGTGGCTGTATGAGTTTTTCGGCGATTACGGATTGGGACTCTTACTCCTGTCCGTGCTTTCGGCGGCGTTCCTGGCGCGGCTTTACCGGCAGGAGAAGTTTCGTCTTCGCTTCGACCGCCTGCTTTTGCGCTCGCCGATTATTGGGCGACTTGCGTCGTCCGCCGAGCAGATGCGGTTCGCCGGAACGATGTCCGTGCTGCTTTCCGGCGGCCTCGTCGTAGATCAGGCATTGGAGATACTTGAGGACGTTTCGGGAAACGCATTTTTTCGGCAGGGCATACGAAAGGCGCATTCCGAAGTGCAAAAAGGCGTTCCGCTTTCGGACGCGCTGCGGCGGGGCGGGATTTTTTCGCCGACGATGCTGGAACTTATTGCCGCAGGGGAAGCGGCGGGCGAGACGGACGCGATGCTCGCGAAAATCGCGTCCTACTGCCGCCTCGATATGGACACGCGCGCCGAGCGCGTTCGGGCGCTTATGCCGCCGTTGTCCCTGTTGATCCTCGGCGGGGTCGTCGGGTTTATCGTATTTTCCGCAGTGCTGCCGCTCCTCGACAGCATGACGGCATTCATGGGATAAAGGAAACACCGAATTTAGGTACAGGAGGAAAAGAAGTTGGGAAATGTACTGAGAAAAGGGTTGCTTTCGGATCAGCGTGGGTTCACATTGCTGGAGATGTTGATCGTCATCAGTATCGCCGGCGTTTTGGCGGCGGTGGCCGTGCCGCGCTTCACGAACGCGATCGCGCTTGCGAATACTTCGCGGGTGCAGTCCGATCTCCAAGTGCTCAATTCCGCCATCGTGCTCTATCAGGCGGAGAAAGGAGAATATCCGTCAGATCTCAACGCGCTGGAACCCTATG
>JAFZRW010000126.1 GCA_017619685.1 Schwartzia sp. (in: firmicutes) | reverse complement strand
CGGAAGACTTTGCTCGCGACGCTTTCCATGGACAATATCGCGTTGATGCCTTGCAATCCGTCAATCGGCGGTCCGGCAAAGGGTCATCTTGTACGTGAAGTCGACGCGCTCGGCGGAGAAATGGGAATTTCCATCGACAAGGCGGCCATCCAGTCGCGTCTCCTGAATACGGGCAAGGGACCGGCCGTTCATGCGCTCAGGGCGCAGGCGGACAAGAAGCTGTACCAGTTCACGATGAAAGAGACGTGCGAGAAGCAGGAAAATCTGGACGTGAAGCAGCTTCTGATCGAGGATATCCAGGTCGAGAATGGAGAGGTTTGCGGCGTCGTCGCGGAAACGGGAGAAATATACCGCTGCCGCGCGGTCATTTTGGCATCGGGCACTTATTTGCGCGGACGTATCATCATCGGCGAGACGGTGTATGACGCAGGGCCGAATGGGCAGCGCGCCGCGATGAAACTGACGGATTCCCTGAAACGCCTTGGGATTCGTCTGATGAGGTTCAAGACCGGAACGCCTGCCCGTGTGGACGCGCGTTCCCTGGATTACGACGAAATGGAAATACAGCCGGGAGACGACGAGGCGGCGGCGTTTTCTTTTATGACGGACGAGCCGACGCGCAGCAAGGCCCCCTGTTGGCTTACCTATACGAATGAAGAGACGCACCGGATCATTCGCGAGAATATCCATAGGGCGCCTATGGCGAACGGCGTGATCAAAGGCGTCGGACCGCGTTATTGCCCGTCCATAGAGACGAAGATCGTGCGCTTTCCCGATAAGGAGCGCCATCAGCTTTTCATTGAACCGGAAGGAATGCACACGCTGGAGATGTATGTGCAGGGAATGTCCACGAGTCTTCCGGTGGATGTGCAAATTGATTTTCTGCACACGATCCCGGGACTTCGTCATGCCCGTGTGATGCGCGCAGGCTATGCCATCGAATACGACTGCCTCGACCCGACGCAGCTTATGCCGACGCTGGAACTCAAAGCGATTCGCGGCTTCTTTTCAGCGGGACAGTCGAACGGCACTTCCGGATATGAGGAAGCGGCGGCCCAGGGACTTGTCGCCGGCGTCAACGCGGCGATGTATGTGACGGGCGGCGAGCCGCTTGTGCTGAAACGTTCGGAGGCGTATATCGGCGTCCTGATCGACGATCTCGTGACGAAGGGCACGCAGGAGCCGTACCGTATGATGACGTCCCGCGCCGAATACCGATTGATTCTCAGGCAGGACAACGCAGATCTCAGGCTGACGGAATACGGGCGCCGCGTCGGACTCGTTTCCAACGCCAGATATGAACGTTACAAAAAGAAGAAAAAAGAAATTGAAACAGCTTTCAAAGTGTTACAAGAAACGATCTTGACGCCAAGTCGGGAGACAAACGACAAATTGGCGGCGGAGGGACTCACGGAAATAAGAACGTCCATTTCCCTTTTTGATTTTTTGCGTCGGCCGGACGTGAATTATCGAAAAGTGCGGGATATGTTCAACCTGCCGCGTATTTCGGACGAAGCGGAAAAACAAGTCGATATTACCGTAAATTATGAAGGGTATATTCGTCGTCAGCAGGATCAAATTGCGCGTATGGAGCGGCTGGAGACGAAACTTTTGCCGCCGGATATGGATTATGCGTCGGTTCCGAGCCTTCGGGAAGAAGCGAGGGAAAAACTCGCCGCCGTCCGTCCGCGGTCCGTCGGTCAAGCGGGAAGAATTTCTGGCGTCTCGCCCGCCGACGTTTCCGTATTGCTCGTTTGGCTCGAAAAAGAGCGGCGGACAAAAACGGCGGAGGAGGATCATCATGGAATTTCGTGACGAAGTACGAATGGCGGCGGAAGCCTTCGGAATGCCGTTAAATCAGGAACAGACGGAATGTTTCAATAAGTATTATAGTTTGTTATTGGAATGGAATGAGAAAATAAACTTAACTGCGATCACCAATCCGAAGGAAGTTGCGGTTAAACATGTCGTCGATTCACTTTCTGCCTTCGACCCCTCCCTTTTTCACGAAAACGTACATGTGATCGACGTCGGAACCGGGGCAGGGTTCCCCGGCCTTGCATTGAAGATCTATTACCCGTCTATGAGGCTCGTTCTTATTGATTCGTTACAGAAACGCATCAATTTTTTGAAGAACGTAGTATCTGAATTGGGACTTTCCGGCGTTGATTGCGTCCATGCGCGGGCAGAGGAAGCAGGCCGGCAAAAGGCATATCGCGAGCAGTTTGATGTTGTTCTTGCACGCGCCGTGGCCAGGCTCTCGGTGTTGGCGGAATATACGCTTCCCTTTGCACGCGTCGGCGGCGTATTGCTTGCTTTGAAGGGCGCGCGCTACATGGAAGAGATGGAAGAAGCGGAAAAGGCTGCGCATATTCTCGGCGGAGGAAAGCCTGTCGCGCGCACAGTGAAACTGCCGGGACTCGACGATGGGCGCGCGATCGTTCGCATTGAAAAAAAGGCGCCGACGCCGGCCGCTTATCCGAGAAAATCCGGAACGCCCGAAAAGAAACCGTTAGGTTAAAATTATTTACTAATTATAATAACAAAGAATCCCTTCCGTCCTCGGAAGGGATTCTTTGTTTTAAGGAAACAACGATTATCAGGCGCCGTCGACGCACAATTTCATGACCGCGCGTATCTGTCCGCGATCCGAATAGAGCTCGCAAGTGTCTCCGAGCTGTATTGCATAATCCCGGATTTCCATAGCCGTGCAGCGGTTTTCGATGATCTGCTCGTGGCGTACGCGAAAACGGATTGCGCCCGTTTGGTCTTGGGGCATGCGTTTCAGATAGAATACGTCCCGTTCATAGGAACGCTGGTTGTTTTTTTCGTCTATTGAAAGCCGGTTAAGACGCGCTCGTTGTTCTATCGTCGTCAGAGCCGCCCGGCCTATAGCGATTGGCTGTGTCGCGTCTTCTTCCAGATTGTACAGCGTGATCTGAACTGAGAGACGAGGAGCCGCTTCCAATACTGGCGCAATCATAAAACAGAGAAGAGAGAAAACAGCCATCGTCGTCATGACCAGTCGTTTCATTTGCGCTGCCTCCTTTTTACAAAAGCATTCTTCAAGGTTCCTTTATGTTATGGCATGACTATGAAGAAGATATGAGAGAAATATCCTGTCAGCCGTAATTTTACTATGATATAATTAGAAACAGATAAGATTTCTTGATTTTTCGCAAGCAAGGGAGGGATGTTTGAATGCGTGCAGGCGATTTGTGGGCGGCCGAGGAACTTCCTGCAGCCTATTATCTGAAGCGTCGTTTTGAGATTCCGGAAATCATGCCGAAACTGCCGCTGGAAGACGAGCCCTTTATCGCGTCGTGGCAAGAAACGGCCGGACAAGACGTGTTGACGTTCCTTTCAGATCGATTCGGCCTTCCGGTTTCGGATTTTTCATGGCAAAACATAGACGCGCTTCAACTTTCTTTCGCCGATACGCTGGGCGGGAAGCTGCCCGTCATCGCTACGGAAAGCCATCTGGATTTTCGGGCGATGGAGGCGGTTTTGAATGCGAGAAAAGCGCTGCAGGAACTGCCGCCGACGGTGAACGCTTTTACGATGCAGACGCGGGCGAAGCCGATTTTCCGTCATCGCATTTTATTGCTGAATCGAGCACCTTACAGTAATATTTCTGCGGAAAAAATGGGTCTGGCGAAAGAGGATTGGCTGGAACGTTCTCATAAATTGCGCATGCGGCACGAATGCGCTCATTACGAGACGCTGCGGATTTTTGACGATATGCGAAATCACGCGCTGGACGAGATTCTCGCCGACGCCTTGGGGCAGATTGCCGCGTTCGGTTCATTTGACGGAGACAGACAGCGAATTTTCTTCGGTTTGACACGTGGCAAGGATACATGCACGGGGCGCCTGTCCTTTTATTGCCAGAAAGTGGGAGAAGAAGAACGCCCCAAAATATATAAAGCCGTGGACGAGGTACTGGACGACGTCGCGGGGGAACTGGACGGACTTTTGGCGCGAAAAGCGGAAGACATCGAGCTTTTGTCGGCGCTTGCGGGTACGAGCATTGCGGAGCGGTTGGAGGCGCTGAAAAAGAAAGGTTAGATGTCATGTCTTGTCCGCGATAAAAACGGACGTGCAGAAAGAACGCTCTTATGATAAAATAGAGACGGTCGATCAATATCTGGAGGTGACAGCGATGCGGTATGGGAAATTGGCGGCGGCGACGCTGATGATGGCAATGGCGCTTTTCCTGCCGTCCCTGTGCTCGGCGGATTCCTATCCGGGAGACAGCGATACGACGGAAGCATGGGAAGAGGAAGAACAGCCGCGCTTTATTGAGATTCACCGGGACGAATCGTTTATCTATTTCATGGATCGCAAGACGGCGTATTTTACCCGTATTCCGCATACGATCAAGGAAGAGATGATCAACGTCTGGATAAAGCTGGAGCCGCGCGAATACCTGGAGGGCGACTACACGTATCCGGCGAAATATTATCTCGAGCATTATCTGATTCGTCCGAAGCGGCAGCAGATCCAGTTCCTCTGTGAAATGGAAATCGCAGGACGTCCGAGCAACGACGTCGAAGACAGGCGCTACGATCCGCGTCGGTGGGAATCTTTGGTTCCCGGAAGCATCGAGGACGTCATCTATCATGCGGTCATGCTGCATAAAGACGATGTTTACGACGAAGCTTCTGCTAATGGAACGTCAATCCGCGACTTCATCGAGAATACCGTCAACGTTTCGTTGTAACCGTGTAAAAAGGGGCGTCGCAAAAAAATTTGGAGTACAAAATTTGTACTCCAAATTTTTTTATGGCGAAACCTGACCTGAAGAAATCCCAGACAGGACAAGGGCTTCACGGACTGACAGAAAAATTCTTTATGACGGAATTGGGCGCCGCAAGAAAAACAATCTTCTTGCGGCGCCCAAATTTTGCGTGTATTAGTGATGGAAGAGTCGGATATGCGTCATGGCCATGGCGATACCGTATTTGTCGCAGGACTCGATGACGTTGTCGTCCCGGATCGATCCGCCGGACTGGGCGATATAGGCGACGCCGCTTCGGGCGGCGCGCTCGATGTTGTCGCCGAACGGGAAGAACGCGTCGGAGGCGAGGGAGACGTCCTTCAGCTTTTTGAGCCACGCGGTTTTCTTTTCCGCCGTGAAGACGGGAGGCTTCTCGGTGAAGAGCCGTTGCCATTCGCCCTCGGCAAACATCTCGTCGCCTTCGCCCGTCACATAAACGTCGATGGCGTTGTCGCGGTCGGGGCGGCGTACGTCTTCGCGGAACGGAAGGTTCAGCACGTCAGGGCTTTGGCGCAGGAACCAGTTGTCCGCTTTATTTCCGGCGAGACGCGTGCAGTGGACGCGGGATTGCTGCCCCGCGCCGATTCCGATGGCCTGCCCGTCCTTCGCGTAGCAGACGGAATTCGACTGCGTGTATTTCAGCGTGATCAGTGCGAGCAAAAGATCGCGGCGCGCACCCTCGGGAATCTCCTTCGCTTTCGTCGGAATATCGGTCAGGCATTCTTCGGTGATTTTTACGTCGTTTCGCTGCTGCTCGAACCATACGCCGAAGACTTGCTTTTTCTCCATGGGTGCGGGGCGATAGGCCGGGTCCATCTGTAATACGAGATAGGTGCCCTTGCGTTTTTCCTTCAAGATGGAAAGCGCTTCGTCGGTGTACGAGGGCGCGATGATACCGTCGGAAACTTCACGTTTCAGGAACGACGCGGTCTGCGCGTCGCATTCGTCGGACAGCGCGACAAAGTCGCCGTAAGAGGACATGCGGTCCGCGCCTCTCGCGCGGATATAGGCGGTCGCCACGGGAGAGAGCTCGACGCCCTCGACGAAGTAAACCTTTTCGAGCACCGGCGACAGCGGCACCGCGACGGCGGCTCCGGCAGGGCTGACGTGCTTGAACGATGCGGCGGCGGGAAGGCCGGTGGCCTCTTTCAGCTCGGAAACAAGCTGCCAGCTGTTGAGCGCGTCCAATAAATTGATATATCCGGGCTTTCCGTTCAGGACTTTGAACGGCAGCGCGCCGTCTTCCGTGTAGACGCGGGCAGGTTTTTGATTGGGGTTGCATCCATATTTCAATGCGAGTTCGTCCATTGTGATTCTCCTTTTTGTTATTTGTTTCAGGGTATCATTCGCATTTCGGTTTGTCAAGGAGCGTCGCGTATGGCTTTTTCAATTACAAGCAGGATTTTTTGAGGATTGCTCGAAATATTTCATAACAGATATTTCGTTAGGGGGACGAACGTATGCGGAAAGTAATTGCTGTGATGACCTCGGGCGGGGACAGCCCCGGCATGAACGCGGCGACGCGGGCGGTGGTAAGGACGGCGCTTTTGAACGGGGCGAAGGTTTTCGGCGTCTATAACGGCTATAAGGGCCTCCTGGAAAACGATATGGTCGAGATGAACCGACGAAGCGTCAGCGACATCATCCAGCGCGGCGGCACGATCCTCGGAACGGCCAGGTCGCAGGAGTTCATGACGCCGGAGGGACGCGCGAAGGCAGCGGAGAATCTCAAGGCGCACGGTATCGAAGGTGTCGTGGTCATCGGCGGCGACGGCAGTCTGCGGGGCGCGCAGCAGCTTGCGGAGGAGCAGAATATCGCCGTGGTAGGTCTGCCCGGCACCATCGACAACGACATCTGGGG
>JAFZRW010000125.1 GCA_017619685.1 Schwartzia sp. (in: firmicutes) | reverse complement strand
TTCACCGTTTGCCAAAGCCTTTTGCATCAGCTGCGCGACCATTTTTTGCTTCAGCCGCTTTTGCTGGAGCTTTTCGTCGTAAATGCCGATATAGTCGCCCTGTTCGATGGCTTCCATCTGGGCAGTGTCCGCGTCCGCCATCAGACGTTCGATGTTTTGGGGGGCGTCGGGCGAGACAGGACAAAGCCCGAAGAAATACTGCATGTGAATGTCGTAGCCTTGCCGCGACAAAAGCGCCGTATCGGCGGCAAATTTTTCCGCCGCACCGCGAAGCGTCATGCCGTCTTCCAAGCGGCCGAGCACGTAAAAATGCGTAAGTTCCGAGGAAATGCCGTCCGCGAGAATCCAGGAATTTCTCTCGCGCACCCGTTCGACAAGTTCGCGGATGCCGTCGGCTACCGAATCTGGATTAAGAGACGCTTTCAAAAGATCGATGCGCTGGGTGCTGAGCACCATGACAAAAAGCCGGCCCTCTTTGCGGTCTTTTTCATGGCGTTTGATGACGCGCGGCGCTTTGTCTTCGAACCATCGGACGTTGGTAAGCCCCGTCTGATGGTTGTGGTAGGCGAGAGAATACGCCTTCTCCGTCGAGCGCTGGCGCAGAAGTATCACATACAGCAGTCCGCCGATGACGGAGAGCAGGAACAGCGCGAGGAGCGAAATGGATTCGATCGGGTTTCTTGCGATATACGCTTTCAGGCTCTTGTTCCTTTCCGCCTCGAATATGTGACGCGTCACGATTTCGTTGATGGGCTCGCGGCCCAAATGGTTGATTTCTTTGTTCAGGATGCGGACGAGCCGCGGATCGGCGGCGTCGCTCACCGCCATGGAAATATTGTGGGAAAAAGCGATGCTGCCGTTCGTGAACAGGTTCAGGTAATTTCCCTGCTCGATATTGTGCTGCACGGTAATCGCTTTCACAAACGTAACGTCCGCTGCGCCGCGATTTACCGCATCCAGGCATTCGCCAATCGTTTTGAAATACCGAAGCTGCTCCTTCGGGTAGTTTTTCTCGATGTGCGCGTGGGTGTGGAAATGGTTTTGGGCGCAGGCGATGATCGGTTTTTCCGGGATATCGTGATTGATGCGCATGACCGGCACATAGTTCATGGTCAGATAGGGGAGCGTCAGCACGGCGTTGTGCAGATGGCCCCAGTTGGCATCTGAGTAGTAATTCGTAACGACTTCGACTTCCCCGGATGTTAGGAGCGGCATTACCTCGCTGTTGTTTTTCGTCTCGCGAAATTCAAAACGGATGCCAAGATCTTTTTCGATCAGGTGCATGATTTCCGCGATGACGCCTTTGGGTTCGCCGTTCTCAAAATACGTGTATGGTTTTTGTCCCGGAGTGGCGATGGCGGAAATGACGGGATGTTTCGCCAGATATTCCTTTTCGTCGGGCGTCAGGAAGAGCGGCGCGGCCCGGTTAGCGTGCTTTGCGTAAAGCTGGCCGCGGATATGGGGATTGAGCAGCATCAATTCTTCCACGGCGCGGTCGATTTTCTCGCAGAGCGCCTCATGATTTCGGGGCATGACGATAGAAAAGCGCTGGGTGAAGAGGCGCGCAAGCATTGGATCGCCCGATTGGTGGTAAAGCGTCGCGTCAATGTAAGCATCCAGCGCTCTTTTCCGATAGTTTTCAATCATTGTGAGAGGATCGTCAAAAGGGAAAAGCACATAATCGTCGCCCTCCGTCAGTCCATAGGATTGGAGCGCGTCGCTGATTTTCTGTTCCGAATAGATGAACGAGATGTAGCCGATACGAAGCTGCAGGCCGCGATCCAAAGTTTGTCCCGGGTGGGCGATGAGGCCGACCGGGGAATATGTGATGGCGTGCTGGGCGGCCATAAGGCCAAAGCCAGGATTTTTAACATCCGGCAGCGCTGCAGCGAGGTCGAGTTCGCCCCGCAGCATTTTTTCGATGCATTCCATCGGCCGCGCTTCGACGTATTCAAATTGATAGCCGCAGTAAACGGCAATGCCTTCGAGGTAGTCGTAAATAAAGCCGTGAAAATAACCGTCTTCGTCCTTTGAGATATATCCGGGAACGTCAGAATAACCGACGCGCAGGATCGGACGACTGCGGTCGATGTCGGAAACCGACGTCGCGGAAGCGGCGAAAGAAAGGAACAGTCCAAGGAAAAGAACGATCGAAAAAAGAAGCCGTTTTTTTCGCATGCAAATCACTCGCTTTGGCTATGTAAAAATTCAATCGGTCAATTTATTTTTCAAAAAGTATTTAAAATAATTATAATGTACGGAACGCGTTATTTCAAGCTTTTTGAAGATGGCAAATAAGAATTCATATCATTCTTTCATGAGCGGAAGCAAAGCGTAGCGAGAATTTGTCAGGCATGATATAATACAAGTTTGTGGAGGGATAACAATGGAACAATTTTTCAAATTGAAAGAGCGCGGCACGGACGCGCGGACGGAGGCAATGGCGGGTCTTACCACGTTTATGACGATGGCGTATATCCTCGCGGTCAATCCGGGCATCCTGAGCGCGGCGGGAATGGATGCCGGCGCGGTCTTTACGGCGACGGCGCTTTCGTCGGCGCTCGGCACGCTCTGTATGGCGATTTTCGCGAATATGCCGCTGGCGCTTTCGGCGGCGATGGGACTGAACGCGTACTTCGCGTTCACCGTCGTTATCGGCATGGGCTATACATGGCAGCAGGGCCTTGCGGCGGTTTTCGTCGAGGGCATCATCTTCATCGTGCTGTCGCTGACGAACGTGCGCGAGGCGATCTTTGACGCGATCCCGCGCCAGCTCAAGACGGCGGTTTCCGTCGGTATCGGGCTTTTCATTTGCTTCATCGGTTTCCAGAACGCGCATATCGTCGTGGACGGCCCGACGCTCGTGAAGCTCTATCCGTTCAGCAAGTCGCTGGCGGACGGGACGTTCCGCACGGAGGGAATCACGGTAGTCTTGGCGCTGGTCGGGCTTTTGGCGACGGCGGTCTTGATGGCGAAAAAAGTCAAGGGTAGCGTTCTTTGGGGCATCCTCGCTACCTGGGTGATGGGGATGGCTTGCCAGCTTATGGGATTCTATGTACCCGATCCGTCGAAAGGTTTTTTCAGCCTGTTCCCGTCGGCGGTCGTCTCCATGCCGGCGTCGCTGGCTCCGACTTTCATGCAGCTTGACTTCGGCTCGATCCTGAACGTCAATTTCCTGACGATCCTGTTGGCGTTTTTGTTCGTCGACATGTTCGACACGCTGGGAACGGTCATCGGCTGCGCGTCGAAAGCGAATCTCCTGAACGAGGAAGGCCGTCTGCCCGGCATACGGAACGTACTGCTCGCCGACGCTATCGGCACAACGGCGGGCGCGCTGCTCGGCACTTCGACGATCTCTTCGTTTGTGGAATCTTCGGCGGGTATCGCCGAAGGAGGAAAGACGGGTCTTTCTTCCGTGGTGACGGCGGGGCTGTTCCTGCTGGCGCTGTTCTTCTCGCCGCTTTTCCTCGCGATTCCGGCCTTCGCCACCGCGCCTGCGCTGATCATGGTCGGTTTCCTGATGATGCAGCAGGTCAAGGATATCGACTGGTTCACGGACTATGCGGAAGCGGTTCCGGCGTTCATCGCTATCGCTTCGATGGCGTTCACCTATTCGATCTCCGAGGGAATCGCTTTTGGCGTTATCTTCTATACGGTCCTGCATATCCTGACGGGCAAGACGAGCAGGATCACGCCGCTGATGTATGTGCTGACGGTGTTGTTCGTGATGAAATATATTTTCCTGTGATATATTTTTGAAAAAGGGAATGTAATAAGTAATGGCGATTGAAAAGGTAAAGGAATTTTTCCGGCAGCACGGCATGGAGGACAAGGTGCTGGAATTTGAAACGTCCAGCGCGACGGTGGAGCTGGCGGCGCAGGCGCTTCACTGCGAGCCATGCCGCATCGCGAAGACGCTTTCCTTCATGGGGAAGGAAGGGCCGATTCTCGTCGTCGCCGCGGGGGACACGAAAATCGACAATCCGAAATTCAAGGCGCGGTTCGCCACGAAACCGAAATTCTTGACGCCGGACGAAGCCGTCGCGCTGATCGGTCACGCGGTGGGCGGCGTCTGTCCATTCGCCGTGAACGACGGCGTGAAGGTCTATCTCGACGAATCGCTGAAACGGTTCCAAACGGTCTTCCCGGCTTGCGGCAGCGACAACAGCGCCATCGAGCTGACGATGGAAGAACTGGAAAAATATTCGTCGTCCGCCGATTGGGTGGACGTCTGCAAAGGTTGGCAGTAAAGGAAAAACAAAAGCGTACCCGGTGCGAAAATGGTTTCGCGTCGGGTACGCTTTTTTATTTGTATCTTTCAGCCTTTTGACCGAATTTCAAAAAAGAATCTGTCGTGTTGTAAATCCATGCCGAAGCGACAAGTGATGAAGTAGGACTGTTTTAGTTGCGGGGATGAAATCGGGAATCCATTTTCGTGTAGTAAGCTACTACGCGAAAGCGCAATTTTCCCCTCCCTAAATTATTATACTTTGCACAATATTCTGTGTCAATGACTATCAAAACGGTCTGTATCATTGTCGGGAGGAGTGCTTTGTGGCAAGAAGAGGGGACAATATCTATTATCGGAAAGATAAGCGTTGGGAAGGACGATTTGTCAAAGGACGCGTAGAGGGACATACACGGTTTGGTTATGTCTTCGGCAAGACCTACCGCGAAGTTAAGGAGAAATTGATAGTTGCACAATACGAGTGGCAAACCCATTCCGAGGAAGCAGAACGAAACAAAACATCATTCCGTACCATCAGCGAATCGTGGATTAGAGATTCCGAATCTTATTTGAAAGCGTCCACAGTTGTAAAATATCGGGACTATTTGCGGTTGTACTTGTTGCCGAAGTTCGGTAATCGCAATATGGACGACATAAAAAGCGCCGATGTGTCTGCTTTCTGTTTTGACCTTTTGTCGAGCGGCGGCGTGGAGCGACAAGGACTTTCCACGAAGACGGTTGCGGAGATAATTCGCGTCATCAAGCACCTTCGCAAGTACGCGCTGAACCGTGATTATGCGGTAGGTTTTTCGGGAGACTGCCTGACTATCAAGCAGAAACAAAAAGCAATGCGCGTATTCAGTCAGCAAGAGCAGAAACGCCTCATCGCTTATCTTCTTGACCACCTGACATTGGACAATTTAGGCATTCTGCTTTGTTTGTTTACGGGCATCCGTATCGGTGAACTTTGCGCGTTGCGGTGGGACGATATTTCGTTGCATGAGCAGAAATTACGCATTAGCAAGACAATGCAGCGTGTCCGCGTCGGGAATGAAAAGGGAACGAAAATTGTCACTACGTCGCCGAAGAGCGAGTGCGCTGTGCGCGACATCCCATTGCCTGATTGGATTTGCAAATATCTCGGCGACGCATATCAAGCGGGTGCGTTCTTGCTTACAGGTAACGCGGAAAAATCCATAGAGCCGAGGACGATGCAGAACCGCTTCAAAGCTGTGCTTGCCGCTTGTGGCATTGGAGATGCGAATTTTCATGCTCTGCGTCATACATTCGCGACGAAGTGTGTGGAAGCCGGCTTTGATGCAAAGTGCTTGAGCGAGATTTTGGGACACGCAAGCGTCAATATCACGTTGAACCGTTATGTGCATCCGACTATGGCGCTAAAGCGGGAATATATGGAAAAGCTGGCGGCGGCGTAACATTATTTCGACTATTATAATTCATGAAATCTTGCCTTCCCCATTGGGGAAGGTGGCGCGCGAAGCGCGTCGGATGAGGTTAAGAAATGTAACATCTTACGCAATCGCTGCGTCAACAGAACCTCACCCACCGCCTTCGGCGGTCCCCCCTCCCCATAGGGGAGGGCAAGATTTATTATGGCGTATAAAGGCTGAAGTAAAAATAAGCCGTCAAAAAAGCCGTCAACAGAAAACAAAAAGATTCGGCGGTGCGAAGGAGGTTGTCGCACAGTCGAATCTTTTTTCTAGCCGATTTAAGCCGTCAAATTAAGCCGTCAAAAATTGTGGGATGCAAAAAGGGCGGAAATGATACAGGCAATTTCGTGTAGTAGCTTACTACACGAAAATATATTGATTCAATGAGAGGAGCGAGGAAAATGCAAAAAACAAAGAGAAGTATGGGTATGAAGAAGTTGGGATTCAGATTTTTGTTGGTACTTATCGTTGCTGTGGTCGTTGTTCAACTAAAGCCGAACTGTGCAAATGCGGGTTATATAGATTCATCATTTAGAATTTTAGGCATGACTGTGGATGATTTCAACAGGAGGCAGGCAAATTCCAATAATCAAATATTTTATCCGAGAGCTGGATTTGTAGTGCCATATAAGACTTTTTTAACACCATTCAAACAAGTGCCAGGGATAAAATGGTATCCTGATTGTCATGATGATCCGTACGATTTCTATGCCGTTGATACGAACACAAATGAGATCGTTGGATATTTTAAGAGTTTGACAAGTTTTTATGGAACTCCGGCCAGAACTTATCTCGCAAGATTTGGGGATGCGTTCTTTGATGTGAGCCCTGATAATGTAGGTAATGTATTCTACTGGAACTTAAATAATGGTCGTCTGATGGTTGTGATTAACGGAGGATCGTATAATGATGAAACATTCAATTTTTATGATTACAATTTTGTAGATGGGATTGTGGTTGTCAAGGAGGGCTATGATTGTCTTGTGGGCGTTTCTTTTCCTGATAGATACGTGTTGGAAGAATTACAGGAGAATATAAATCGGGAACGCGCCGAGCGAGAAGCAAAAGCGCAGGCAGAAGCAGAGGCAAAAGCGGAGACGGAACGAAAAGATGCTGAATTGCAGGTTAGTCAAGCGTTATTGGCAGATCCATATATAGAGCAAGGATTGAAATTACACGCAGAGAAGAAGTATGAAGAAGGCGATAAGGCTTTTGAAAAGGCGATAGAGCTTGCTCCTAAATATGACAAAGCATATGCAGCTTATATTAAAGCATATATTGAAAAAAAAGAATGGAAGAAAATATACGAGATAACGGGGCGTGCTATTAACGAAGCAGGAATCGAAGATAATATGGAGATTAGATATTATCGTGGATTTTCTGCTTATAGGATTGTGGATCCTTATCGTAGTTTCGTACATATAGCTAGGGACGCGAGAAAAGATGCACAGATGTTAAAGATTGCGAGAAAAAATCTTGATTATGTGCGTTTGAATTGCACAGATTCGCAAATGAAAAAAGACGCAGAGAAATGGTATTCTAAAACAGTAGCGGCAATCCAAAAATGGTACGCATATTATTGATGGGGGGACGGAATATGAAGGATAATAAGAAAATACTGCTTGCGTTGATGCTATCTTGTTTGGCAATTTTCGGGTATCTTATGTGGCAGGATTACAAGGAGGGGCCGCTTCGCGAAGAAAGGATGGCATGGCAAAAAAACATGCAAGAGGCACAAAAGCGGCACGAGGCAGAAGAGCGAGAACGGAACAAGCAACGTATAGAACAGAAGCAGCAACGCAAGAATGAAAAACAATCGACTCCTGTTAAAGAGGACAAACCGAAACAACAGCGGAATGCGCAGGTAAATGTCAACGATGCCTTGAAACCGCCTGATGGAGTCGAACCGATGTCTATTAGAGAAATAAAAGCGAATACTCGTTCATTTCAGGGAAAAGATGTAATTGTTGGCCCCCTATATGCTGAGTATAATCATTTGGACCGAAATGTAATACATGCATATATTGCTCGTTCCATTGATTTAAATAAATATTCTGCTGTTAAATATGATTCAAGTGAAGATCTCTATATATTTTATGGAAGATTACCTGAAGAACAAAGGAAGCAGATGATTGAAATGTCTAATGAACAAATCAACATTTTTTATGTACAAGGAACATTTAATGTTGATTCAATAGGGTCACAAGGGATTATGGCAGACAATATATGGATTCGAGGTCAATATCAGAGAAAGAAATAGTTTTTTGTGTGGATTATGAATGCGTAAGGACGAAAGTTATGGTACACAATGAAAAACAAACTCTTGCGCGTTGCAGAATATATATTAAAACATTTTTTTAGCTAAGCGGCGTTCGCAGGATGAATCGTGCGGGCGTCGCTTTTTCCTTGCGCCACGGCCTTTGCTATTGTAAAATATGAACAGGAGGAGGGAGAACCGATGAAGCAGGAACTGCAAGATGTTTTGAAGCGCTATACGGCGGACGTGTGCGCCCTGTACGGCGAGCGTCTCTGCGAGGTAATCCTTTATGGCTCTTACGCTCGGGGCGATTATCGCGAGGATTCCGACATCGATATCATGGTTCTTGTGGATATGGACGATGAGGAAATTCGACGTAAGGGCGAGATGCTTTCACATCTTACTTATGAATACAATGATACCAACGACATATTGATTATGCCGATTGTCGTAAACATCAACCATTTCAATCGCTGGGTGCGGGCATATCCATTCTATAATAACGTATGGAATGAGGGAATTGAACTTTATGAAGAAGGAAGCAAAACCGCTGGATGATTTCGGCGGCGCGAAAGAGCTGGCAAGCATATTTGAAAAAGCAATGAAGGGATAGCGGCGTTCGCAGGATAAAACCTTGCGGACGCCGTTTTTGCGTGGCGCGTCTTTGACGTCGATCAAGCTGCCACGAGATGGTTCTCCAAAACGTGGGTTAAATTATTGCCAAATCGCAGGTTGATTTGTTGCCAAATCGCAGGTCGATTTCTCGCCAAATCGTCGGTTCTTTATGTACTTCACCTTATGCGTATAGGCGGGAAGATGGAGTGTACGTTGTTCCGATTACGGCGTTGAAAAATTAGAGTTATAAGCTGAACTTGAACTACCTGAAATGCAAACGCGGATGAGCTCCCGAAGTAATAATCGACGCAATTCGGTTTTGAGGATTGTTTGACGAGGCATCAAAAAATCCTTTCCCCGTAAGGCTTCTTGCCTTGTATCAAATCCTGCAGAAAAAATCTGGAGTCAAAAATTTGTACTTCGTTTTTTTCGCGAGCGAGACAGGATCTGCTAAAGAGGCTGATATAACAAGGGATTCGAACATCGGACAGATTTTTCTTCCAAACAGAATTGAAAGAAATCAGTCATTGTTGACGTCGTTAGTTCGCTCTCGGGGAAGACAAGGACTGAAACTTTCCACATAGAGTTTTTCCGGAAGGTAAAAACCGTCAACGACAAATTTTAATTGCGTTGACAGTTTTTTTTGTTATAATAGGAACGCATGATTACTGTGTAAGAATTTTACGGGCGGTTGCCGGTGTACGATACACCGGCCCGAAGGAGGATAATTTTGGCGTTTATCGAGATCGAGGATTTGTGTTTTGCCTATCCGTCGGAGCGCGGCGAAAGGCGTATGGCGCTCGACCATGTGAGCCTTTCCGTCGAGGAGGGGGAGTTTGTCGCAGTGCTCGGCACGAACGGCTCGGGAAAATCGACGCTGGCCAAGCATCTGAACGCAATCCTTTTGCCGACGTCCGGCGTTTGCCGTGTGGCGGGTATGGACACGCGGGACGGCGCACATCTTTGGGACGTGCGGCAGACGGTGGGCATGGTGTTTCAAAATCCCGACAATCAGATCATTGCGGCGATCGTCGAAGACGACGTGGCGTTCGGGCCGGAAAACCTCGGCGTGCCGTCCGATGAGATCCGCCGACGCGTCGACGATGCGCTGGCGGCGGTGGGCATGACGGCGTTTCATGGATTCGCGCCGCATCTTTTGTCCGGCGGGCAGAAGCAACGCGTCGCGATTGCGGGGACGCTGGCGATGCAGACGAAATGTCTCGTGCTGGACGAGCCGACGGCAATGCTCGACCCCGTCGGGCGCAAAGAAGTGCTGGACACGGTGCGGCGGCTTCATCGGGAGTCGGGCATCACGGTCATATATATCACGCATTTCATGGAGGAAGCGGCGGCGGCGCAGCGCGTCGTCGTGATGGAGGACGGAAAAGTCGTCGAGGACGGGAGCCCGAAGGAGATTTTTAGTCGCGTGGATGCGATGCGTAAACGCGGCCTCGACGTGCCTTTGGCGGCGGAAATCGCGTGGAGGCTTCGCAAGCAGGGAATCCGTTTGCCGGAGGATATCGTGACGGACGAAGAATTGGCGGTGGCCTTATGCCGATAGAGTTAAAAGGCGTAACGTACACCTATATGAAGGGAACGCCGTTCGAGCGTACGGCGCTCAAAGACGTCTCGCTGACGATTGCCGACGGTTCGCTGACGGCGATCGCCGGACACACGGGCTCGGGAAAATCAACGCTCGTGCAGCATCTGAACGGAATCCTGCACCCGACGAAGGGCGAGGCGCTGGTGGACGGCGTGAGCCTTGAGGGAAAAGGGAAGGAAAATCTCCTTGCGCGGCGTAAAGTCGGCATGGTGTTCCAGTATCCGGAGCAGCAGCTTTTCGAGGAAACGGTGGCGGCGGATATCGCCTTCGGCCCGAAAAATCTCGAGCTTTCCGAAGAAGAGATCAATCGGCGCGTGCGGTCGGCGATGGAATTTGTGCAGCTCGATTATGAGACGTATAAAGACGTTTCGCCGTTTCGCCTCAGCGGCGGACAGATGCGCCGCGTGGCCATCGCCGGCGTTTTGGCGCTGGAGCCGTCATATCTCGTGTTGGACGAGCCGACGGCGGGTCTCGATCCGCAGGCGCGGGAAGAACTGTTGCGGCGTATCGCGGAACTGCACCGCAAGAAGAAGCTGACGATCATTTTTGTCTCGCACAATATGGAAGACATCGCCCGCATGGCGGAGCGCGTCGTCTTTATGCACGACGGCCGCATTCTGGTCGACGCGCCGCCGTCGGAAGCGTTTTTCGCGGATGAGGAAATGCGGGAGGCGGGGCTTGCGGCGCCGCCTACGGTCGCGCTTTTGTCGCGCCTTCGGGAAGCGGGACTCCCGGTCGAGGCGGACGCGTTCACGGCGGACGAGGCCGCAAAGCGCATAGCGAAAGCGATACGGAAAAAGGGGGGCGCGTCATGCTGACGGACATCACGATCGGACAGTTTTTTCCGGGGACGTCCGCGCTGCATCGCATGGACCCACGCGCGAAACTCCTGCTCCTGCTCGTTTTGATGGCGGCGATTTTTGTCTTCGACACGCCGGGCGGTTATGCGGCGTTGACGTGTCTTGCAATCGCGCTGGCGGTTTCGTCGGGTGTTCCGCTGTCCATGTATCTGCGGTCGCTGCGGCCGCTTTGGTGGATCCTTGCGTTTACGTTCCTGATCCATCTTTGCGCGACGCCGGGCGAAGTGTTTTTCCATATCTGGATTTTTGATATGACGAAAGAAGGACTGGCGCGGGGATTTTTCCTCTGTCTGCGGCTGGCGCTCTTGATCGTGTTTTCGTCGCTGCTGACGTTCACGACGTCTCCGCTTTCGCTGACGGACGGCATGGAGCGGCTTTTGCGCCCGCTGAAGGTCGTCGGCGTTCCGGCGCACGAGCTGGCGATGATGATGACGATCGCCCTCCGCTTCGTGCCGACGCTGATCGAGGAGACGGATACAATCATGAAAGCCCAGCAGTCGCGCGGCGCGGATTTTTCGACGGGCAACGCGCTGAAACGCGTCCGTCATCTGATACCGATTCTCGTGCCGCTGTTCATTTCGTCGTTTCGTCGGGCGGACGAACTGGCGACGGCGATGGAAGCGCGCTGTTATCGGGGCGGCGAGGGACGCACGCGGATGAAAGAACTTCATGTGGGCGGCGTCGATTACGCTGCGGCGGGCGCGACGGCGCTCCTGCTCGCGGCGATGGGCGCGATGAAAGCGGCGGGCGTCTGATGCGGCCCGCGCACAAAGAGGAAATGAAGCGGCGGGCTCGCAATATCTGCCTGATCGTCGCGTACGACGGAACGGATTATCACGGCTTTCAGCGGCAGACGCCGCCTGTCGTCGCTGTGCAGAACGTATTGGAGGAGGCGCTTTCACGCGTTTTCGGCGACGCGGTGGAGCTTGCGGCGGCGGGGCGGACGGATGCGGGCGTTCACGCGGCGGGACAGGTCGTGAATTTTTTCACGGACGGCACGATTCCCGTCGAGCGCGTGCCTCGTGCCGTGAACAGCCTTTTGCCGCCGGACATCGTAGTTTGCCGCGCCTTTGAAGCGGACAGGGATTTCAGCGCGCTTCATTCGGCGAGTGAAAAGACGTATTGCTATCGAATCTTGACGGGCGAGATTCCCAGCCCGTTTCTCTGCCGCTACGCGTGGCATATTCGTCAGCCCCTCGATATGGCGGCGATAAAAACGGCGCTGACGTCGCTCTTGGGGACGCACGATTTTTCGTCGTTCCGCGCGGCGGGCGGCGCGCCGATCTCGCCGGTACGCACGATGAAACGGGCGGAATGCGAACGGGAAGGGCGCGAACTCGTGCTTACTTTTGCGGCGGACGGGTTCCTTTATCACATGGTGCGAAACATCGTCGGCACTTTGGCGGACGTCGGCAGGGGCGTCCTTTCGCCCGAAGATTTCGAGGCGATATTGGAGGCGAAGGATCGCCAGCGCGCCAGCGCCACCGCTCCGGCCGCCGGACTTTGTCTGACGCGGGTGGAATACGACGCGTCGTGGTATAAGCCGGAAAAGGATTGATTCGGCGATTTCTTGCTTTTTCCTGCGATTGCGATATAATAGATATATTGGAAGATGAAGACAGTTCATTTTAGGAATTTCTAAAATTTTCACAGGTGGTGCAGGGAGTTGTCTTCTGCTTTAAGCGTCGGTATTGATATCGGCTCGACGACGATAAAGGTTGTCGTGCTGAATCAGGCGAAAGAAATCATCTATAAAAAATATGCGCGTCATTTTTCGGAAATCAGCAAGGCGCTGCATGAGAATTTGTCGGCGCTGCGGGACGTCGTAGGCTCGCGGCGTTTTTCCTTTGCCCTGACGGGATCGGCGGGCATGGGCGTAGCGCAGCGCGTCGGGCTTCCTTTCGTGCAGGAGGTCATTGCCTGCGCGTCGGCGGTGAAGTCTCTGATTCCGGAGACGGATACGGCGGTGGAGCTGGGCGGCGAGGATGCGAAGATCACTTATTTCGGCAGCGCGTCGGAACAGCGTATGAACGGCGTTTGCGCGGGCGGCACAGGCTCTTTCATCGACCACATGGCGGCGCTCCTTTCCACGGACGCGTTGGGACTGAACGATCTCGCGGAAAAGGGGAAGCAGATTTACACGATCGCTTCCCGCTGCGGCGTGTTTGCGAAGACGGATATTCAGGCGCTGATTAACGACGGCGTGGAAAAAGCCGACATCGCGCTGTCCATTTTTCAGGCGGTAGTCAACCAGACCATCGGGAATCTGGCGCAGGGGCGTCCAATCAGCGGGCATATCGCTTTCCTGGGCGGCCCGCTTTATTTCCTGTCCGCGCTTCGCAAGCGTTTTATCGAAACGCTGCATCTGACGCCGGACGAAGTGATGCCGGTCAAGGACGGCTGCTATTTTGTGGCAATGGGGGCCGCGCTTTCCACCGAAGGCGAAGACATGGATTTTTGCCGGTTGTCGAAAAGCATTGATTGCGCCAGAGAGGAAGCGGCGTTCCAGACGCGCTCTTCGACGTTCGTATTGTTCCATGACGCGTCGGAGTATGAGACGTTTCGTGCGCGCCATGACAAGAACAGAGTGCCGCGCGGGGATCTTTCTTCCTATCGCGGGCCGTTGTACCTTGGTATCGACGCGGGCTCGACGACGACGAAGCTTGCGGTCATCGGAAAAGACAAAGAACTTTTATATACGGCTTACGGCAGCAACGAAGGGCTGCCGCTGCAGGCGGTCATCAAGGAACTCTCCGCGTTTTACGCAGAAATGCGTCCCGGTCAGTATATCGCGTCGGTGATGACGACGGGATACGGCGAGGGTATCGTGAAAGCGGCAATCCATGCGGACGGCGGCGAGGTGGAGACGTTCGCCCATCTTCGCGCGGCGCAGGAATTCTGCCCCGATGTCAGCTTTGTGCTGGATATCGGCGGACAGGATATGAAATGTTTCTTCGTCCATCAGGGCAGTATTGGGAATATCACGCTGAACGAGGCATGTTCGGCGGGCTGCGGTTCCTTTATCCAAAATTTCGCCCAGGGGCTTTCGATGACGACGGAAGAGTTCGCGGCGAAAGCGATCGATTCGCGGGAGCCTGTCGATCTCGGCACTCGCTGCACGGTTTTCATGAATTCCCGCGTCAAGCAGGCGCAGAAAGAGGGCGCTTCCGTCAGCGACATTTCGGCGGGCATCGCGATCTCAGTCATCAAGAACGCCCTGTTCAAGGTCATGCAGCTTCGCGATGTGGAGTCGCTCGGCGATCATATCGTCGTGCAGGGCGGCACGTTCTATAACGACGCAGTGCTTCGCGCGCTTGAAGTGCTTTTGCAGCGCGACGTGACTCGCCCCGATATTGCGGGCGTCATGGGCGCTTACGGCGCGGCGATTCTCGCGCTGGAAAGCGGCGTCGAGAAGTCCTCGGTGCTCTCTGCGGACGCGCTGGACGCGTTTTCGGTGGTGACGAATTCCTATCGCTGCAAAGGCTGCGGCAATCAATGCCTGATTACCGCGTCAACGTTCTCGGACGGCGGCAAGTATTTTTCCGGCAACCGCTGCGAGCGGGGCGTTGGAAAGCAGCGTTCCGAGAGCAAGGTGCCGAGCATTTATCAATACAAATACGATCGGCTGTTCAATCATTATCAGCCGCTTATGGACGCGAAGCGGGGAAAAATCGGTATTCCGCGCGTGCTCAATATGTACGAGGATTATCCGTTCTGGTTCACGTTCTTCACGAAGCTTGGTTATGAAGTCGTATTGTCCGGCAAGACCTCCGTTCGCACTTATTATCGCGGCATGGAGACGGTGCCGTCAGATTCGCTCTGCTATCCGGCGAAGCTCGTTCACGGTCATATCGTCGATCTTGTGGAGCGGGGCGTGCAGAAGATTTTCTATCCGTGCATACCTTACAACATGGAAGACAAAGAACATCCGTCGGACGATCACTACAGCTGCCCCGTTGTCGCGTCGTATGCGGAGAATATACGCGGCAACATGGACGTGCTCAGGGAAAAGAATATTCGGTTCATGCAGCCGTTCCTGCCGATTCACGACAAGAAGCGTATGGTCGAACGGCTGACGGAGGAACTGACGCAAGAAAAAATCGGCAAGCGCGAGATTGCCGAGGCCGTGGAAGCGGCCTATGCAGAGTTGGCGCATTACAAGGAAGATGTGCGCGCCTATGGAAAGAAGATTATCGAATTCATCGAGCGCGAGCATTTGCCTGCGATTCTTCTCGCGGGGCGTCCCTATCATATCGATCCGGAAATCAATCATGGGATTCCGGAAATGATTCAGTCTTATGGGCTTCCCGTCCTTTCAGAGGATATGGTTTATCGGCTTCCGGCTGACGGCGGAGACACGCTGGGCATCGTCAATCAGTGGAGCTATCACGCGCGGCTTTATCACGCCGCCAGCTTTGCCGCAAGCCACGACAATATTGCGCTCGTGCAGCTCAGCTCCTTCGGCTGCGGGCTGGACGCGATTACGACGGGACAAGTCAAAGAGATCCTGGAGGCGCATCATCGCCTCTATACGATGATAAAGCTGGACGAAGTATCGAATCTGGGCGCGGCGCGCATCCGTATCCGCTCGCTGATGGCGGCGCTTGCACGCAGGGAGCGCGCGCCGTATACGCCGATGCAGCGAAAAGATCGGCCGCATTTCACGAAAGAATGTAAAGAAACGCATACGATTCTCGCGCCGCAGATGTCTCCCATCCATTTCGAGCTTTTGGAAACGGTATTCCGCGCGTACGGCTATCGCCTCGTGATTCCGAAAACGCCGGACCGGACGGCAATCGACGTCGGACTTCGCTATGTGAACAACGATATGTGCTATCCGGCAATCGTCGTTATCGGTCAGATGCTTTCCGTGCTCCGTTCCGGCGCCTGCGATCCGGACAAGACGGCTGTCATGCTGTTTCAGACCTGCGGCGCGTGCCGAGCGACGAACTATCTGAATCTTATGCGGGCGGCGCTGAAGGACGCAGGATATGGGCAGGTTCCCGCATTCGCTTTCATGGGCCGCGAGAGCGAGACGGACGATTTCGTCATGACGCAGAGCTGCTATACCGATATCGTCAAGGCCGTCGTCTATGGCGATTTGTTGATGCGCGTGAAAAACCGCGTGAAGCCTTACGAGATGGAGCAGGGCTCGACAGAACGTCTTTATCGGACATGGATGGCACGCGTCAAGGCGGAACTGACCGACGGCAGCTATTTCAAGTATCGGCGGAATTTGCGGCAAATCGTTCACGATTTCGATATGCTGCCCATCGACGAGACGCTTTGGAAGCCAAAAGTCGGCATCGTCGGCGAGATTCTCGTCAAATATCATCCGCTGGCGAACAACTACTTGGAAGACCTTCTCGCAGAAGAGGGCGCGGAAGTCGTCATGCCCGATCTCCTGAATTTTATGGAGTACATGGCTTACGACGATATCGTGAAGCGAAAGCTTCTGGCGGGCACGCGCGTCAATCGCTGGAAAGCGGAATTTTCCATTCAGATGCTGGAATTTTTCCGTTATCCGATGGCGGACGCGCTGAAAAAGAGCCGCCGTTTCGAGCCGCCGTCTACGATCAGGGAGTTGGCGGAGCTCGCGAGTCGGCAGGTTTCGCTCGGCAACATGGCGGGCGAGGGATGGTTCCTGACCGGGGAAATGATGGAACTTGCCGAACGCGGCGTGCCGAATATCGTTTGCCTGCAGCCTTTCGGATGCCTGCCGAACCATATCACGGGCAAAGGTGTCATGCACGCGCTCCGCGAACGCTATCCGGACAGCAATATCATCGCGATGGACTGCGACGCGGGGGCCAGCGAAGTCAATCAGGTCAACCGCATCAAGCTGATGCTTTCCGTCGCACGGGAAAAAGCGCCGGACAACATGAGCGAGACATATCATGCGGGATGACAGACAATCATTTCATGCAATAAAAAATCGCCGACGGTTTCAAAGAAAACCGTCGGCGATTTTTTAACGTAGATTCATAGGGCTTTCGACAAAAACGACTCCAGATCCGCTTCGCTCATGCCGCCGAGATGTTCGGCAAGAATTGTGCCGTCCGTACCGACAAGCACAGAGCGCGGAATCGCGTCTAGTTGGTAATCTGCGGCCATTTTTTGCAGGTCGCCCGTGTAGACGGGAACTGTCAGTCCCCGATTCCTGATAAAGGCTGCCGCCGTTTCCGCATCATTGTCTACTGATACCGCCGCAAAATAGAGGCGGTCGCCGTATTTTTGATACATCGCTTCAATGGCGGGCATTTCGCCGACGCAGGGCGGGCACCAGGTCGCCCAGAAATTCAGGAACAACGGCTTTTCTCCCGCCAATACGTAAATCGTCGCGTCCGTCGTATTCACGCCGATCAAGGACTCGTCGGGCGCGGACTTCGCCGAAACGGACGGATGATTCGTAAACAGCACGAACGCTGCCGCCAAAACTGCAAAAAACAATAACGATAATTTTTTCATGGTCAGTTCCCTCCATTTTCTTTTTGGATAATTTCTAGTTGTCCCTGATACAGTCGTCCCGTCAGCCATCCGGGAACATTACCGTTGGAAGGCGCAGTGCTGACGACTTGGATAAAAAGACGACGCCTATCCAAGACCGATACACTCCAGGCAAATTCGCGCCGCCCGCGCAAGAACTGCCCGATGTTCGCCGCGCCAAATGCCTGCCGCGATCAAAGCCGCCGCAAAAAATTAAGTCCTCTCCGCATACGAGGCTCTCCATAGAAAAGCACGCTTCGCTCTCTCTGACTTGCTTTCATTATAGTGAGAGGCAATTGGGAAGTCAACTGCGGCGGCGACGT
Organism: Schwartzia sp. (in: firmicutes); assembly: GCA_017619685.1. Taxonomy (GTDB): domain Bacteria; phylum Bacillota; class Negativicutes; order Selenomonadales; family Selenomonadaceae; genus RUG12372. Next base: position 12,279 of record JAFZRW010000125.1, on the reverse strand, counting down.
CAAGATTGGACAGTCAACGTTTTTGTGAGGATGTTTTCTTTGTCGGCGGAATGGTGTATGATAGCAGGGCAGGAATGGAGGAATGAGAGATGCGTCGTGTTGTCTCTTTCATATTGTTTTGCGCGTTGTTCGCGGCGGCGACGGTTTTCGCTGAGGAAGCGCCGATTCCTTCGCAGGAAGAAGCGGGCGGTGAAGGGAGAGCTCCGGCGCACGAAGAGAAAATAGTCGAAGTGAAACCGCCCATCGAGATAAAAGCGCACGCGCATAAAGAGAAAGTCGCGGAGGAAAACGCTTCCGTCGAAGAAGCGGCTCCTGTGACCGAAGAGAAAGCTCCTGAGAACGCGCCATCCGCGCCTGAGGAGATAATAGAGGAAAAAATCTTTGAGGAAAGAGACGGGATTGCCTATTACCACGGGGACCCGAATTTTCCGGTCTGGTCGATGGGAAATCGCGTCGGAGCGGTCGCCGATCTTTCCAGCGCCTATATCTCGGATACGAATGAAAAGTGGCGGCTCATAGGCTTCTTGTCGTTTCCTGTCGTTTTGCGCGAGAAGGCCGGATTGAGGGCGGCGATCCCGCTGGAGGAAGAGCTTCGCGAGTGCTGGTTTTGGCAGAAGGTAAAAACGGGTGATTTTTTCTTCAATCGCGATGGAATCCCGGGAAACAAAGTTGAAGGGGAAGCGTTTTGGCGGGAATTGTCGGCATATCAGATGCTCTTGGAAGCAGCGGAAATCAATATGGCGAGAATGGAACAATAAAAATGGGATAAATTTCCTACATTGAAATATCCCTGCTTCCCTTGAGGAAAATTGGACTTTCGTATAGAATATAGCTGAGAAAGTGTAGGCGGATTTGTTTAGATACTGGAAAGGAAGTGCGTATCATGGCTATTGGAGGGCTTGGATATTTAAACCAAATCAACCGTACAAATTCGTCGGTCGGCTCGAGTATCCAGAAAATCGCGACGGGCTCGCAGAATCCGTCGGCAAAATACGGCGCTTCGGCGTATGCGATTTCGCAGCGCATGAGCTCGAATATCGGGACGGCGGCGCAGTCGAAGCGTAACGCGCAGAATGCGAACGCCATGCTGAATGTGGCGGCGGGCGGCGTCAGCTCGACGGTGAACGCTTTGTCCTCTATTCGGGAACAGATTTTGCAGGCGGCAAACGGTACGAATCAGGGCTCGGATATCGCCGCGATTACGAATTCTATCTCGGGCGCGGTTTCGACCATCAATGACAATGCGTCTGTCGAGTACAACGGAATGCGTCTTTTGGACGGTTCGCGTTCTTTCACGATCGCGGGCGACACGGGATATAAGACGGTCAATCTTGGCGATTTGTCCTCGAAGGGATTAGGCCTGACTGATGATCAGGGCAATTTGACGTTCGATCTTTCGTCGCGGGCCGGCATTGAGAGTGCGCTTGGCACCGTGAATAACGCATTGTCCACGGCGACGGGTGTTGCGAACGGCATTTCGGGCGCGCAGGAAGGGATTGTCGACACGGCGCTTGATTCCGGACTGGGCATGGCGACCGATATCGGTGCGGTGCAGCAGGGGCTTTCCTTCTCGGAGGGCAACTACACGACGATGGAGGCGTCCCTAACGGAGGCGCTTTCGGCGCAGGATGATACGGACATTGCGGCGGAGGTCTCGAAGCTCCGCTCGGAGAGCACGCTGAATCAGATGGCGCTTCATGCGCAGAAAATGTTTATGCACAACAACGCGCAGGTGCTTGCGTTGCTCCCGTAATCAGATATCAAGGCAGGGATTTCGGAGCCGCCTTTTCGGGCGGCTCTTTTTCTATGGGAAACGCTGAATATGTCCATTTATAGCCTTTTCGAAAGTGTTTCCCTATAGGCGCAAATGTGATATACTTGTATCGTCGTTTATTGGACAAATACGCGTGGGCATGCGGCCCGCGGACTAATAGAGAGGGAGTTTTTCATGGCGTTGCTGGAGATACAGAAGGCCGGAGCGCCCGTTTTGAAAAAGACGTGCGAGCCGGTCAAAAAAATAGACGGGAAGCTGCGAAGCTTTTTGGACGATATGGCGGAAACGATGTATAAGTTCGACGGGGTCGGTCTCGCTGCGCCGCAGGTCGGCCGGCCGATTCGCGCCGTGGTCATCGACGTTGGAGACGGGCGGCTGCTGGAGCTTATCAATCCGGTCATCACGGCGCGGGAAGGCATGTGTGTAGATTCAGAGGGCTGCCTGAGCGTTCCGGGAATTTTCGGCGAGGTGGAGCGTTCGGAGAAAGTGACGGTCGAATATACGACGCGCTATGGAAAACGGCGTACGCTGAAAGCTGATCAATTATTGGCGCGGTGCGTACAGCACGAACTGGATCATTTGGACGGGATATTGTTTATCGACGTGGCGCAAAGTCTTCGGCAGGAGACGGAGGAATCATGAGACGACTGCGGACGGTTTTTATGGGAACGCCGGATTTCGCTGTGCCATGTTTGGCGCGGTTGGCGGAAATCAGCGAGGTTGCGGGCGTCGTGACGCAGCCCGATAAGCCGCGCGGACGCGGGCAGAAGCTGTCGCCGTCTCCGGTCAAGGCGTTTGCGGAAGCGCACGGGCTCGCCGTTTATCAGCCAGAGCGCGTTCGAGAGGCCGCGTTTGTTTCGGAATTGGAGAAGATTGCGCCGGAATTGATCGTAGTGGTGGCCTTCGGGCAGATATTGCCGCAGCGTATTCTTGATATTCCGCCGCTGGGCTGCATCAACGTCCACGCTTCGCTTTTGCCGCGCTATCGCGGCGCGGCGCCGATGCAGCGCTGCCTGATGGCGGGCGAGACGAAGACCGGCGTAACTACGATGCTCATGGATGCAGGGTTAGACACCGGCGACATGCTTCTGTCGGAGGAAGTAACGGTCGGCGCGGATATGACGATGGAGGAATTGCACGACACGCTGCGCGACGTCGGTGCGGCGCTGTTGGAAAAAACGATAGCGGCGTTGCTTGACGGTACGGCGACGCGGACCAAACAAGACGATGCCGCATCTTGTTACGCGGCGATGCTGACGAAGGAAACCGGAAAAATCGAGTGGGAAAAGTCGGCGTCGGAACTGCACAATCTTGTGCGCGCGCTGGATTCGTGGCCGGGCGCGTATGCGACGCTGGACGGAAAGACGTATAAGATCTGGCGTACGCGTGTGGTTTCCGAAGCGCCAAGCGGCGCGCCGGGCGAAGTCGTCGGACGCACTGAGAACGGCGTCGTCGTCACGACGGGAAGCGGCGCGCTGGAGATATTGGAGATACAAGCGCCGGGAAAGAAAAGAATGAAGACGGCGGATTATTTGCGGGGACACGCGCTCCCCGAGCACAGTTTTTTTGCGTGAAGTGAGGTTGGACATGGGCGAGGGACTTGTCGTGGAAAGGCCGCGCAAGCGGCTTTTTGTTGCTCTTTTATCCCTGAGCCTGCTGGTAGTCGGCTTTATGGCCTATGCAGTTTGGCAGGTCAGTTATCTTGGACTTCGCGAGATCAGCGCCTATCTGCCTTTGATCTTGGGAGTCGCGCTTGCGGCTGTGTTCCTGTTCACGGGCCTGGGGATTGTGGGAATAGTGGGCGCTATTCTCGGCGTTCCCTTTTTGTCCGTTTTTCAGAAGCGGACGTACGCTTTGATCAATCTGTTGTTCCCGATTGCGATTTTGCTGGGCAAGGTTTTCGGCTTCGACCGCCGGAAAATCGAGCGGTCGTTTATCGCCGTGAGCAACCAGATTATCCATCAGCAGCATATCAAAGTGCCGGCGGATCGTCTCTTGGTCGTGACGCCGCATTGCCTCCAGCTTGCGAGTTGTCCGCACAAGATTACGCGCGACCCGATGGCGAATTGTAAGCGCTGCGGCGGGTGCGACATCGGCTCGCTTGTCAGTCTTGCTGAAGAGATGGGTTTCCATTTTTTTGTGGTGACGGGAGGCACTTTGGCGCGACAGACGGTGAAGAATATACGGCCCAAGGCGGTGCTGGCGATTGCCTGCGAGCGGGATTTGACGAGCGGCATTCAGGACGTTTATCCGTTGCCTGCCGTCGGCGTCATGAATATCCGCCCGTATGGGCCTTGTTATAATACGCATGTGGATATGGCGCTCGTGCGGCAGGAAATCGAGAATATGCTTTCTGACGCGCCGTCCGGAGAGAAGGAGACGACGAATGGATAAAGCGCGTGAAACGGCGATGAAAGTGCTTTACGCTGTCCATGAGAACGGCGCGTATGCGAATGTGGCGCTGGTGGAGGCTTTTCGCGAGGCGCGCCTTGACGATTTAGAGCGCCGTTTCGCGACGGAGCTTGTTTACGGCGCGGTCAAGGCGGGCGATACGCTGGACTGGATCATACGACAATATACGAAAAGGCCGCTTCGCAAGATGGCTCCGTATGTGCGCGCGGTTTTACGGCTGGGGGTATTCCAGCTCTTTTTTTTGGACAAGATCCCGCCGTCGGCAGTATGTAACGAATCAACGGAGTTGATGAAAAAATACGGGCATATCGGGACGGCGCGTTTTGTCAACGCGATACTTCGTACGGCGACGCGGGAGCCGGAAAAGGCGCGGATCGTGGAAGGGAAAGACAAGGCCGCGTATCTGTCGCTTGCGATGCAGCACCCCGTATGGCTGATTCGTCGATGGCTTCGCGCTTTCGGGCGGGAAGAGACGGAGCGGCTCTGTGCGTTTGACAATGCGCCCGCAGTGCTTTCGCTTCGGACGAACCTTCTCCGGACGACGCGGGAGGCGTTGATGGAACGTCTTCGCGAGGAAGGTGCGGAAGTCCGTCCGTCCGAGTGGACGCCGGAGGGCGTGCTCTGTACCGGGCACGGCGCTCTCGACGCCTCGCAGGCTCTGCGCGATGGCCTGTTTCAGGTGCAGGACGAAAGCTCGATGCAGGTCGCGCATGTGGTTGCGCCAAAGCCGGGGGAATTCGTGCTTGACATGTGCAGCGCGCCCGGCGGGAAGACGACGCATTTGGCGGAAATGATGGGCAATAAAGGCAGGATTGTCGCGCTGGACATTTACGACACGAAATTGGCGCGCGTGGAGGAAAACGCGAAACGGCTGGGCATATCCATTATCGAGACAAAATGTCTTGACGCGCGGGAAGCTGGGCACATTTTTGCTGGCAAAGCGGATCGCGTACTTTTGGACGCGCCCTGTTCGGGGCTCGGCGTTTTGCGTCGTCGTCCGGACGCGCGCTGGAGAAAATCGGAAGAAGAGATTGCCCATTTGCCGGAGCTTCAGCGCGAACTTTTGGAAAGCGCGGCGTGCGCGGTACGGCCGGGCGGCGTGGTCGTTTACAGCACGTGTACGATAGAGCCTGCCGAAAACGAGGAAATGGTTCGCGTTTTTTTGGCGTCGCATGAGGAATTTGTACAGGAGACGGCGGGCGAGTATTTGCCGCTGCGCCCGTCGAAGGACGATATGGTGCAGTTTTATCCGCAGCGCCACGGAATCGACGGCTTTTTTATCGCGCGGTTCAGGCGAAAGGAAGCGTGAGGAATGGACAATCTTTTCGGCTTGACTGTTGAAGCGCTTGGCGAGAGATGCGCATCTTTGGATATTCCCGCGTATCGGGGGAAGCAGATCGCGGAATGGATGTATCGGAAAGGCGCGGCGTCTTTCGACGTGATGACAAATCTGTCGAAAGCGCTTCGGGCGGAATTGGCGCGCTCATTCTCGATTGCGCGGGCAAAGTGTGTGGAGCGTTGGGATTCTTCAGACGGCAAGACGTCGAAATTCTTGCTGGAGTTTCCCGACGGCGTGGCGGTGGAAACGGTGCTGATGCGTCAGCCTTACGGCAACAGCGTATGCATATCAACGCAGGCGGGCTGCGCGATGGGCTGCGCGTTTTGCGCGTCCACGCTTCACGGCGTGGAGCGGAACCTCACGGCGGGTGAAATGCTGGACGAGGTGCTGTTTATTGACGAGATGCTCCGCGTCGAGAATCAAAAAGTCGATACGATGGTGCTGATGGGCTCCGGCGAGCCGATGATGAACTATGACAATGTGCTCGCGTTTTTGCGACTCGCACATGAGCCGTATTGCCTGAACATGGGCTATCGAAATATTGCGGTTTCCACTTCGGGAATCGTTCCGGGCATAGAACGGCTGGCGGAAGAAGGGCTTCCCGTCACGTTGTCCATTTCTCTGCACGCGCCCAGCGACGAGCTGCGTACGACGCTGATGCCGATCAACAAGAAGTACGGCGTGCGCGAAGTGGTGGCGGCGGGGCGCGCCTACGCCGAGAAGACGAAGCGGCGGGTGACATACGAGTATATTTTGATTCGCGGCGTCAACGACAGGGAAAAAGATGCGCGCGCATTGGCGGCGCTTCTTCGAGGTCAGCTTGCGAATGTGAACCTTATTCCCATAAATCCGGTCGTGGAGAGGAATTGGGCGCGTCCTACGGCGGAGGAAATCCAGAAATTCTGCCGTACGCTGGAGCGGCTCCATGTCGCCGCGACGGTCAGGCAGGAAATGGGCGCCGATATTCAGGCGGCCTGCGGTCAGCTTCGCAATCGCAGGCTGGAAGAAGACAGCGGCGATTTTGACTAATGCGCGTTTGCGCCGTATAATAATATAGAGAATAATGCGCACAGAAAAGCATTGGGAGGGATTCGAGTGGGATCCTTTTTGCAGAAATATTTACCGGCTTTTTTCGGCCAAAGGTTTTCGGGCGAGCTGGAGCCGGCGGAGATACGAAAAGCGCTGGAGAATGAAATTCTCGAGCGTCGTAAGCAGACGAAAAACGGATATATCGTGCCGAACACATACAAGATACGGCTGTGCACAGAAGACTATCAGCGGTTGTCTTCTTTGCGTCTCATGGAGGACATGACCGTCTTCGTGGAAAAAGTGTTGATTCAATCGGACAGCTTTATGGACGGCACGCTTGCTTTGCGTCTCAGCGAAGACGAGTCTATGGAAGCAGGCGATTTGGAAGTGGTTTCCCGTTATGAGGATTTGCAGCCGAAAGAAGCGGCGGACACGGATTCCAATACGCTGGTGCTTTCCCGTTCCGATTTTACGCGGCCGCTGAATCTTCCGCCGGTTCGTCGGCTCGCTTCTTTGCGTGTCGTTCGGGGAATAGATGCGAAAGCGTATCTTGAAATCGGCGAGCGCAAAGTATATCTTGGGCGGCGGGATCAAAACGATTTGATTTTGACGGATCTCAACGTGTCGCGTCTGCACGCATCGATTGAGTACGAGCGCCATCGGCACGTGATTCGGGACGCCGGAAGCCTGAACGGGCTTTTTGTCAACGGGGTAAAAACGTCGGACGCTTGCCTTTTGCCCGGCGATGAAATCGGAATCGGAAACACCCTGCTTCGTTATGAGGTGCTTTGAGATGACACGAGTATACTTGGCTACGGATATAGGACCGAGCCGAGAGAGCAACGAGGACGCCGTCGCCGCGCTCGGACGCGAGACGTATGTGGTGGCCGACGGTATGGGCGGCTATACGTCGGGCGAAGTGGCGAGCAAGATACTTGTCGATGCTGTTCGAGAGGCGCTCGCGCCGCAGGAACATTTTGACGAAACCGGTCTGAAACATGCGTTGCTTCGTGCCAACGAGGACATCATGAAAGCGGTACGAAGCAATCCGGAATATGCCGGCATGGGAACTACGGCGACAATATGTCACCGCGAGGGCGATGAGATCGCGTGGGCGCACGTCGGCGACAGCCGGCTTTATCTTTTGCGGCGCAACGTGCTTCAACAGATCACGAAGGATCATTCTCTCGTTTCCGAGTTGGTGGCAAACGGTTCTATCACGCCGGAACAGGCGATGAACCACCCGAAGCGCAACGTGATCACGCGCGCGGTGGGCGTTTCCGAGGATCTTGCCGTCGATACGGGACGTTTTCGTGTGGAGCCGCAGGATATATTATTGCTTTGCAGCGACGGCCTGACGACGGTTTTGCCGGAAAGCGAACTTTGCACGCTGCTGCTTCAAGCCGTTCCCGCAGGGGAAGACGCCGCGAAGTCGTTGGTCGGTCATGCAATCGAAGCGGGAAGTCATGACAATATCAGCGCAATCGTTGTAGTTTACGACGCGTAAACGAAACAACCCAAGGGAAACGCTGACAGCATATCGGAAGTATTTTGGAGGGAAGCAACGTGGAACAAGGCGTCTTGGAAGAGCGGTACGAGCTTCTTGAACATATCGGCGGCGGCGGAATGGCAGACGTCTATAAGGCGCACGATACGGTGCTGGATCGCATGGTCGCGGTCAAGATCCTGCATGCGCAGCTGGCTGGGGACGAAGATTTCCTGGAGAAATTCCATCTTGAGGCGAAGGGGGCGGCGCGTCTGTCGCACCCGAACATCGTCGGCATTTACGACGTCGGGCAAGATGCGGAACGTCACTATATCGTCATGGAATATATTGCGGGGGAGACGCTGAAAAAGAAGATTCAGCGCGAGGGCAGGCTGTCCGTGGAAGAATCCCTGCGCATAGCGAAAGAGATCGCGCGCGCCCTCAGGGAAGCGCATGCGAATAATCTGGTGCATTGCGACATCAAGCCGCATAATATTTTAGTGACGCCGGACGGGCGCGTAAAGGTCGCGGATTTTGGAATCGCGCGGGCGGTCACTTCTTCAACGATGACGTATAACGGAAACGTCGTCGGCTCCGTGCATTATTTTTCGCCGGAACAAGCGAAGGGAACGAAAATCACGCCGAAATCAGACATCTATTCTCTCGGCGTCGTCCTTTATGAGATGCTGACGGGCGAACTTCCCTTTACGGGAGAAACGACGGTCAGCATCGCGCTGAAGCATTTGCAGGAAGAGCCCAGACCTGTCTGCCAGCATGACCGGACGTTGCCGCCGATGGTCGAGGCAATCGTACAGAAGGCGATGGCAAAAGACCCGTTGGATCGTCCGAGCAGCGACGAACTGATTGATGACATCCAACATGCGGAGCGTTTTCTCGGCTTCGACGGTGGTCACGACGCAGGCGAGGCGGATCCCTTTGCGACGCGGCTCCTGCCGCGCGTTGATGTAGAGGCGCTGCCGGAAGAAGAGGAAGATGAAGAGGACGGCTTGGTGAAGCCGTTCTTCAAGTCGAAAATCTTCATGGCGGCGGCAATTTCCCTGATTTTTTTGGGCTTCATGGTAGGCGCGTTTCTGGCTTTCGGCAAGTTTTGGAGCATGGCGGAAGTGCAGGTGCCGGACGTCAAGGAACGTCCGATGGCGCTTGCCAAGCAGCTCCTCGAAACGTCAAAGCTGCGCGTTTCCGTCGTCGAGCAATTCGATGCGAAGGTTTCCGCAGGGCAGGTCATTTCCCAGTCGCCGGAAGCGGGAACGATGGTCAAGGAGCAGCGCGTCGTGACTATTTACGTAAGCAAGGGCGGCGAAGAACTGACCATGCCGAATCTCAAAGGCCTTTCACGGCTTTCGGCGGAAAGCAAGCTGAAAAATATGGGGCTTGTCGTCGGCGCCGTTTATGAGAAAGTGTCCGATCAGGAAGCATGGACGGTGTTGGAACAGGAACCGGCAGAGGGGAAGAAGATCGCGAAAGGGCAGAGCGTCGAACTTACCATCAGCAAGGGAAAACAAATCAAGTTGGTGCGCGTTCCCGACTTTTCCGGCGGCACGTTAGAAGCGGCGAAAGATCGGCTCAAGCAGCTTCGGCTTTCCGTAGGCTCGGTGACGTCCGAGAAGAGCCGTCAGGCGGCGGGAACGATTCTTCATCAGTCGCCGCGCGCGGGAACGGACGTCGATGAGGAAACGACAGTAGACTTTGTAATTGCGGCGCCGATGGGGCCGAGCACGGTCCCGCCTGCCGATAAAAACGAACCGGACAAGAAAGACGACGGCTCTGTAAAGCCGCCAAGCCGGGTCAACGACGCCGGGAAACGATAAAATATTGAAAAGAGGGAACGAATGATGTTGAAAATCGCCCCGTCGATTTTGTCGGCGGATTTTTCCGCACTGGGCGCGGAGCTGAAAAGGGTAGACGCGGCGGGCGCCGACTATATCCATATCGACGTGATGGACGGGCAGTTTGTTCCGCAGATTACCATCGGCTCTCCCGTGGTCAAGGCGCTTCGTCCGCACACGAAAAAGACCTTCGATGTGCATTTGATGGTGGAACGGCCAGAAGCGCAGATAGACGCTTTCGCCGACGCAGGCGCGGACATCATTTCGTTTCATGTGGAAGCGGCAAAGCATGGGCATCGGATCGTGCAGGCGATTCACGGCCGTGGGTGCAAAGCGGCTGTCGCTTTGAATCCGGGAACGCCGGCCGTGATGGTCGAACCGTATATTGCGGACGTGGATATGGTGCTCGTGATGACTGTGAATCCGGGTTTCGGCGGACAGAAGTTTATTTCTTCGACGCTGGAGAAAATCCGGCAGGTGTGTGAGATGATTACGGCGTCGGGACGCGGCATAGAGCTTGAAGTGGACGGCGGCGTCAATGCGGACACGGCAAAGCTTGTCGTTGAGGCGGGCGCAGATGTGCTTGTGGCTGGATCGGCTGTGTTTGGCGGCGACGATCTTGCCGAGGCGATTCAAAGGATTCGTGTGAAGTAAGGCAACGCGTAAGGAAGGAACAGGAGGGTCCCGCTCTTGGAGGATATACAAAACAGCGTCGATTCTCGCGGAATCGAGATTCAGCATGTTGGCGTGCGCGAGATTCATCTTCCGTTCCGGATTCGGACAAAGGAAGGAGATTTCCAGCAAGTATTGGCAAGGATTTGCTTCACGGTCTCCCTGCCGCAGGAATACAAAGGCACGCATATGAGCCGCTTCATGGAAATCTTGGACCAATGGAGCAATCGTCCCCTTGCGGAGCCTGAAATGGAAGCGATGCTTGACGAGGCGCTGGAACGGCTTTCTTCGGCTTCGGCCAATATCGAGATTCGTTTCAAATATTTTATCAAGAAAGTTGCGCCGGTCAGCGGAAAAATATCGCTGCTCGATCTTGATTGCTGTTTTTACGGGCGGAAGGAAAAGGGAAAAGGATTTGTGTTTGAACTGGGCGTCGATGTGCCGTCTACGTCCCTTTGCCCTTGCAGCAAATCCATTTCCCGCTACGGCGCGCATAACCAGAGGGGCATCATGTCCGTGCGGCTGCGTTTTCGGGAAGGGTGCGAGTGCATTTATATCGAGGACTTGGCCAATCTGATGGAGCAGCAGGCCTCAAGCCCGCTGTATCCGCTGTTGAAGCGCGAAGACGAGAAATATGTGACGGAGCACGCCTATGAAAACCCGAAATTTGTGGAGGACATCCTTCGCGATCTTGTCATCGTGCTGCGGACTTTGCCCGGATTGGAATGGTTTTCTGTTTCCTGCGAAAACTTCGAGTCAATCCATAATCACAACGCGTACGCCAGTTACGAGGAAACGGTGCAATGAAACGGCTGATTGTAAACGCGGATGATTTTGGCCTGCATTCCGCGGTCAATCGTGGTATTATAGAAGGGTATAAAAAAGGCTGTATCCGAAGTACGTCGTTTGTCGCTGCGGGAGCGGCGGCAGAAGAAGCGGCGATGCTCGCACGGGAAAATCCCGGGCTCGGCGTCGGAATTCATTTGACGCTTGTGGCGGAGCGGCCGGTGCTGCCGCCGGAAAAAATACCGAGTCTTGTGGACGGCGACGGGTGCCTTATGCCGGATCATGTAGCGTTTATTCGGCGTTATATGAAGGGCGGCGTTCGCATGGAGGAGCTTCGTGCGGAGTGCGAGGCGCAGATTTTACGGGCGCGGCAGATGGGCGTTCAGCTCACGCATATCGACAGCCATCAGCATCTTCATGTGCTTCCCGGCGTGATTCGGCTCGTTACTTCGCTGGCGAAGGAATACGGTTTTTCAAAAATGCGTCTGCCGGCGGAGGCGTTCCTTTTCAAAGGCGGATTCCATGCGTCTGCCGGTCGGTATGTTGCGAAATGCGGGCTTACATTTTGCGCGCGCATGGCAAAAAGAGAAATGAATCGAGCCGGAATTTCGACGCCGGACGCTTTTTTTGGTATGCTCGCCGGGGGCAATATGTTATCGCCGCGTTTTATGGCAATTCTTCGAGCGCTGCCCGACGGCGTTTCGGAGATCATGGTACACCCGGGGACGGACAATTTCGTTTTGGATGATATTTACCATTGGCGCTACCATTGGGAAGAAGAACTGGCCGCCGTGACGTCGGAGAAGGCGAGAGATTATGTGGAAGCGCATGGAATTCGGTTGATTTCGTATGAGGAGTTAACGAATGGGGAAGTTCTATAGGCGGCTGGCGCTTCTCATAGTGCTGGTGCTTGTAATATCTGGCGCCGTAATTT
>JAFZRW010000124.1 GCA_017619685.1 Schwartzia sp. (in: firmicutes) | reverse complement strand
TATAAATAAAATTTTGAACCGAGATACGCCTGCTACGCAGGCTACATTTGCGCCTTACGACGAATCGCTCTGCGATTCGCTGCATATAACAGCTTCTAATTCGCTTCGCTCATAAGAATCTGTAATAACGGCGCAAATGACGTCTCATGCACTCTCTGTAAAGATTTAAAAATCTTAACAGAGAGTAGTATCAGTTCCTTTGAATTCCGTTCATCTTTCCCATTTTCGCCAAATGTTGTATAATAAAAAAAAGGATTGAGGGGAGGTTTTTGCGATGGCGCTCAAAGCTACAAATTGTCTTGGCTGCGGCAAGCTCTTCCTGAATCCGGGGCCCAACAAATATTGTCCCGAGTGCATGCAAAAGCGGGAGGAGCAAATGGACGAGATCGCCTCCTTCGTGCGCGACAATCCGCGTTCCAGCGTCAGGGAGATTTGCGCCGCCCTCGGCGTGAAAAAATCTCTGGTCATCGCCATGCTCCAATCCGGCCGCCTGGAGGAAAGCCACATCAATATCCGATATCCCTGCGCCGCCTGCGGAAAAATGATTCGCCAGGGACGATACTGCAAAGCCTGCGGCAAAAAAATCACCGGCGAGATTGCGGAAAGCCTCCGGCGCGTCCGGGAAAACGCCGCCCAAAAAGAAAAGAAGGGCATTTATTCCAAGGACCAATGGCTGAAATGAGAGCATCATAAAAGGAGCGGTTTCTTTGCGGAACCGCTCCTTTTGTTTGCCTGATTATTTACCTGATAAAATTCGTGGCGACTTTCTCCTCTTGCTTCGGCAGGCCGTATTTTTCTTTTCCGAGGGCGATGCTCTTCATCAAAAACGTCATGTTCCGCGCCAATGTCCGCATCGTTTGCAGTCCTTCGGCGTCCTGCGCGGCCTCCCCCGGCGTCAGTCCGTGGACGCTGTTCCAATATTGGCTCGACGCGACGGGCATGCCGCTGATCGTGAAATATTTGTTCAGTTCGTCGAAGGTCGCCGAGCATCCGCCGCGCCTTGCCACGGCCACGGACGCGCCGACCTTCATCGTCTTGTCGAAGGACGCGCTGAAAAACAGGCGGTCGAGGAACGCGATGGCCGTCGCGTTCGCCGAGGCGTAATAGACCGGTGCGCCGACCACCAGCCCGTCCGCCGCCTCGAAAAGCGGCGCGGCCTCGTTCACCACGTCGTCGAATACGCATTTCCCTTTTTCCCGGCACGAACCGCAGGCAATACAGCCGCGAACCGCCTTGCTGCCGACCTGCAAAAGCGTCGTCCCGACGCCCTCCGCCTCGAAGACTTTTTGCATTTCCGCGAGCGCCGCCGCCGTGTTCCCGTTCGGATGCGGCGAACCGTTGACCAAAAGCACTTTCATGAAAGTCTCTCCTTCCTTCCGTTTACCAGCCCCAAATCGGGCCGTCGCCCAGCACGATCGCGCCGAAGACCGCCGCGCCGCCCGACGAGGTTTCCACCGTTTCCGGCACCGCCGCCGAAAGCGTATAGGGCGTATCGACGATGCACGCCATCACCACCACGGCGTCGTCCTTGAACTTCTTGAAGTCCTTGCGCGCGATTTCCGCCTTGTAAACCGCTTCCCCGTGCGCGTCCACCGTCGTGGAGGTCAGCGCCTGCGTGAACGCCATGCCCTCCGACCAGCGCCAAAGCACCCGGCCGCGCTTGTCCAGCACGAGGAACTCATAGACCTGTCCGTTTCGATGCTCGACGGTGTAAGGCGTATCGGAGCCGTTGGACACGCGGAACTCCATCAAGAGCCGCCCGCTTTTCTTTTGGACCGTCAGCTCATGCACTAACTTGTCCACGGTAAAGGACGCGAAGCTCTCCTCCGGGCCGCTCTGCCGCGAATATCCGCCGCCGCCGCCCACCGGCACATAGACGCCGATCTCGCCGCCGATGTCCGCGCTGGCCGTATGGAACGACGAAAACGCCAAGGCGCAGCCCAAAAGCGCGCCGCAAAGAATTTTCTTCATAGTGCCTCCCCCTTATTTGTCATACGCAAGACGCCGCTTTCAAGCAATCAATACTTCGGGTCCCGCGTGGCAATCTTTTTCTCGACCATCGCGAGGAACTCGTCCGCCTTCATGGTCGCGGAGTCCTTTTCGCCGTACTTGCGGACGTTGACCGTGCCGTCGGCCATCTCCTGGTCGCCGACCACCAGCGCGTAGGGAATCTTCCTGACCTGCGCCTCGCGGATCTTGTAGCCCATCTTTTCGTTCCGCGCGTCCACCTCGACGCGGATGCCCGCGTCAAAGAGCTTTTGCTTCAATTCGTAGGCGTAATCGTGATGCTTGTCCGTGATCGGAAGAATCCGAACCTGCACCGGGGCGAGCCAAACCGGGAACGCGCCCGCATAGTTCTCGATCAGGATGCCGATGAAGTGCTCGATGCTGCCGTAAACGACGCGGTGCAGCATGATGGGGCGGTGCTTCTGCCCGTCCTCGCCCACATAGGTCAAATCGAATTTCTCCGGCAGCATCATGTCGAGCTGGATCGTGCCGCACTGCCAGGTGCGCCCGATGGAGTCCTTGATATGGAAGTCGATCTTCGGCCCGTAGAACGCGCCGTCGCCCTCGTTGATGATATACTTCAGCCCGCGATGCTCGAGCGCGTTTGCAGCGCCGCCGTGGCCTTTTCCCAGACCTCGTCGGAGCCC
>JAFZRW010000001.1 GCA_017619685.1 Schwartzia sp. (in: firmicutes) | reverse complement strand
TTGCAGGCGGCGGACAACGAACTCCTCGTCCGCACGCTGGTCAAGGAAGTTTTCCGTGAGAACGGTCTCGAGGTCAATTTCAAGGCGAAGCCGATGATCGGTCTCGCGGGCAACGGCGAGCACACGCATATCGGCATGGCGGCGGTCATGAAGGACGGCTCCATCGTGAACCTGTTCGCGCCGAAGGAACTGAAGAAAGATTATTTGAGCGCGGTCGGCTACGGCGCGATCATGGGTCTCTTGAAGAATTACGAGGCCATCAATCCGCTGGTGTCCGCGACGAATGACTCGCTGAACCGCCTGAAGCCGGGCTTTGAGGCTCCGGTCTGCATCGTGACGTCCCTCGGCCATTCGCCGGAAATCCCGTCTCGCAACCGTACGATCCTCGCCGGCCTCGTCCGCGACGCGCAGAATCCGCTGGCGACGCGCTTCGAGCTTCGCGCCTGCAACCCGTACACGAACACCTACATCGTGCTGGCGGCGATTTACTCTGCGATGCTGGACGGCGTGAAAGCGGCGGCGACGCACACGACGGCGGAGCTCCTCAAGGAGCTTTCCAAGAAGCCGGGCGAAAAAGGCTTCTACCTTGAAAAGAGCCGCGCCTATCGGAGCGAGGAGGACGTGTTCGAGGACTACACGCCGGAGGAACGCGACCAGCTGTTTGGCGCGCCGCCTGCGACGGTCTGGGAGAACATGGAAAACCTGAACAACTATCCGGAAAAGAAGGCCGTCATCACGGCAGGCGGAGCGCTGGACGAAAAGATCCTGCACGCGTTCGTCGAGGGCGCTCTCCTGCGCTGGAAGACCGAGCTCATCAGCCGCATCATCCCGGAGAACCGCGCTATCGTCCGCGCCGCGCAGGAAATCGTCTCCGACCTCGTCACCGATCAGGACGCATACAACTGGACGAAGATCAGCGGCATCCGCAGCTATCTCGCCAAGGACAGCATCGACGAAAAATCGTTGTTCACGCTCCTGACCAACGCCCTGATGGGCGGCGACTACGCCACGGCCTCGGGACTCCAGGTCGAGATGTACGACAAGGTCGAGGAACTGAAAAACCTCTACGACGCATATTCCAAAAATATGATTTGATCCAAACTTCAAACGAAAATGGGGTTGCCGCAAGAAGAATCATTTCTTCCTGCGGCAACCCCCATTTTGTTTAATCGGGTCATACTAATCTCAGTTAAGATTTTTAATCTTTACTGAGATTTATGAGACGGCATTTGCGCCGTAGGCGCAAATGTAGCCTGCGAAGCAGGCGTATCTTCGGTCAAAATTTATTAAAATTTTGGTCGAAGGTTAGTATCAGTTATAATCCATTGATTTGCAAGCGATTTCTCTATAAGTTTTTCTGCTCCAAATTTTTTGAAGTATGTTTTTCATACTTCAAAAAATTTTGTGCGGCAGCCACTTTAGGAAACGACGAATAAGTCAATTCGAGACCATGCTGAGGGACTTGTTCGGCGTTTCCTTTATTTGTTCAGCTCATTCGCCACGTCTTTGTCGCGTTTTCCGAGCACCCAGCCCAGCACTTTGACCTCGTGAAAAAGCATCATGCGCTGATCGCGGGGAGGATTCTCACTTTGGGAAAGCAGCCTGTATTGTTCCAGGCTCTTGACGTACCGGGCGTGAACCTCCGCCTGGCTCCGCATTCTCTCTTTGCTCGCGTCGTGCATACGCTCGGCATATTCCTCCAGCGTCGTCATACGATGCGCCTCCTCTCTTGACCTTCATGCAGCCGGAACTGGCTGACCATCTGCTGCATCTCGGTGGAAAGCCCTGCCAGCGAACGGCTGGAATTGGCAATCTCGTCCATGCCTGCCGCCTGTTCCTCGGAAGACGCCGAAACGCTCTGCGCCTCGTCAGCGACGGCACGCGCCTGCCTGGAGACGGTGTCCGCGTGCTCGGCGATCTCGGCCACCGGCCGCTGCAAGCCTTCGATTGTCTTCATGATGTTTTCCGTCGACGCGCGGACGCCTTCGACCTGCTCGACGATGCGCTGGAAATATTCGCCAGTCTGCGTGACGTTTTCCTTGCCCTCCTGTACGGTGTCGCGTCCAAGCTCGATGGCGCGGACCGCCGCTTCAGTGGACTGCTGGATCGCGCGGATGCGCTCGCCGATCTGTTCCGCCGCCGAGCGGGATTCCTCGGCCAGCTTTCGGACTTCCTCGGCGACGACGGCAAAACCGCGGCCATGCTCTCCTGCGCGCGCCGCCTCGATGGCCGCGTTCAACGCAAGGAGATTCGTCTGCCCCGCGATACCGGTGATGACCTCGACGATAGAGTCGATCTCCTTCGAGCTCTCGCCGAGCTTCGCGACGGTGCCCGCCGACTCCGCCACCGTGTCGGCGATGCGGTTCATTTGCTGCACGGTGGCCGCCGCCAGCGTATTGCCCTCGCCGGCGTGTTCCACAGCGTCGTTGACGCCCTTCATGCCGGTGCGAACGACCTCGACGACATTGTGCATGCCGTCTTTCAGACGTTCGATGCGCTCCGTAGTCTCATGCAGCGCTTCCATCTGTTCCGCCGCCGACGCCGAAACGTTCGTGACGGCCTCAGCGACGCTCTGGGTCGCCTGCGCCGACTGCTCCGCGTTCTCGGTCAGCCGTTCGGAACTCTGCGCAACTTCTTCCGCCGTTCCCTGCATACGCAGGAGCACGCTTCTCGTGGCGTCGAGCATCTCGTTGAAATAGCTGGCAATCTCGCCGAACTCGTCCTCTGTCGCCAGCGCGATGTTCTTGGAAAGATCTCCGTCCGCCGCCTTTTTCGCAGTGGTGGTGATCGTTTCGACGGAGGTCTTGATAGTCTTCGTCAGCGCAACGAGAACGAGGACGGAAATGATGAGGATCGCGATGCTGGCGGCGAACGCCATCTTGATGACCGACTGATAAGCGGCCTCGCCTTCGTCCAGCGCCTCCTGCGTTCCCTTGCGGCAGCTCTCAGCGTCCTCGTCCATCGCGTCAATCAGCGCGGAAAAGGCTTTCGCGGTGTCCTTCTCTACCAAAGCCGCCGCCGCCGAACGATTGCCTGCGTCGAGCAGTTTGTCCACTTTCTTCACTTCGGCCAGATATTTCTGCCAAAGTGCTTTTTCCGCATTCAGGATCTTGAAGTCGCTCTCTTTTTCCTCGGCCGTTTCGTATTCCGTCTCGTTCAGCGTCTTCTCGTAGGCGGCGAACGCCTCGTCCACAGTGCCGATCCGTTCTTCCTGCGCCTTCGCCCACTTCGCCTGCTCGGCCGGGTCGGACAGCAGGATTCGATACATCAGCGCGCGGTGCAGGCCCGCCGTCGTCTCGGAAATGGTCGCCACGCGGTCGCGGGACTCCATCCAGTCGCCGATATTCGTGACCTCCTTGCCGATGTTCTCCGCCGAGCGCACGGCAAAATACCCGAAGCCCGCAAACAGCAAGAACAGGATGCCGAAAGCCAGAGCCAGTTTTTTCGCTATCGAAAGATGCTTCATAATGATTCGCTCCTTTTCAGGTTCCCGTTATTTTCATATGAATTATAATGGATAAATACGACGCGGGACAAAAAAGTCCTGCCAAATTTGCAAAAAAGCGGAATTATTTACCGCAAATAAATGGCTCGTCGGAATATTTTCGACGGACGAATGATTCCAGATGCCGATGAGGTTCCTGCTCTTCCGTTTATCCACAGATTTATTCACAAAACGCCCTTTCCATGTGGAAAACTTTCCCATTTCTCTTGTTTTCGCGATTAGTTATCCACAAAGATATGCACTATGTCCCCTTGTTTTTCGCATTGAAATCTTTTATCATATTGGTGCGTTTTATTTTAGGAAACAACGATTAAGTCAATTCGTGCATCTGTCGAGGGATTTTTTCGACTGTCTAGGAAAATCCCTTGAAGGCGTAGCAGGGCTACGTCGAGAGGGATTTGACAACGACAGACGGAAAAAGCCCCGACGGAGGTGCGGAGGGACTTATTCGGTGTTTCCTTAACATGAAAAGAAGGGATATGTAATGAAGCATCGGTTCCAACGTTTTTTCAGCTTCGTACTGGCGGCTGTGTTCACGCTGGCGCTCTCGGCGAGCGCGCTGGCGGCGGACGTAGTCATCCTGCACACGAACGACATCCACTGCGGCGTGGAAGACAATGCGGGCGTGGCCCGGCTCTCCCAGTACAAGAAGGACCTCAAGAAGCAAGGGCTTGCGGTACTTCTGGCGGACGCCGGCGACGCTGTGCAGGGTGCGCCGATCGGCAAGCTCTCGACGGGCGAGTCCATCGTGAACATCATGAACGCGATCGGCTATGATTTCCTGATTCCGGGCAATCATGAATTCGACTATGGAATGGCGCGGTTCTTCGAGTTGAACAAAATGCAGAAGACAAAATACTCTTCCTGCAACTTCACCGACCTGCGCACGGGAAATCTCGTGCTTCCCCCGTACAAAATCGTAGCGGCGGGCGGCCACAAAATCGCGTTCGTCGGCGTGACGACGCCGGAGACGCTGGCGACTTCGACCCCGAAATATTTCCAGGACGACAACGGGAACTTCATCTACGGCTTCTCCGAAGATGAAGCGGGCGCGAAAATCTACGCCGCCATCCAGAAAGCCGTAGACGCGGCGAAAGCGGAAGGCGCGGAATATGTGATCCTCGTCGGTCATCTGGGCATGGACGGCACGATCCCGCGCTGGTCCAGCACGACGATCGCCGAAAACACCAAGGGGATCACGGCCATCATCGACGGCCATTCCCATGAGCAGTATGAAAACCGTTCCGCGAAAAACAAAGACGGCAAAGACGTCCTGATCACGCAGACCGGCACGAAGATGCAGACCGTCGGCAAGCTGGTCCTGCACGACGACGGCACGATGACTTCGACGCTGGAGAAGAAAGAGAATTTGCCCGCGCCTGACCCGAAGATTTTGAAGGTCATCGAAAAGGAAAACAAGAAATTCGAGCCGATCCTGAAACAGCCGGTGGGCGAAGCGATGGCGGACATCCGGGACGGCGACCCGGCGACGGGCGTGCGCCGCGTTCGCAACGGCGAGACGAACATGGGCGACCTCGTAGCGGATTCGTTCCGCGTGGTGCTGAATACCGACGTTTCCATCGTGAACGGCGGTTCCTTGCGGAACACCATCAAGAAAGGCGTTTTCACTTATCAGGACATCCTGACCGCGTTCCCCTTCGGCAATATGAGCGCGGCGGTGGAAGTCACGGGTCAGACGCTTCTCAACGCCCTCGAACTCGGCGCGATGAACTATCCCGAGGAGAACGGCGGCTTCCTGCAGGTTTCCGGCATGAGCTACACGATCGACGCGACGGTTCCCTCCACGGTAGAGCTGGACGCGCACGGCAGCTTCGTCGGCGTGAAAGGCGAATATCGCGTCAAAGACGTCATGATCGGCGGCAAGCCGCTCGATCCGGCCAAGCTCTACACCGTCGGCGGCACGACCTATGTGCTGAAGGACGGTGGCAACGGCATGGTGATGTTCAGAGGCGCGAAGCTGATAGACGACGGCTCCTTCACCGACGCGGACATGATCATGGAGTATGTACAGAACCACCTGAACGCGAAAATCGGCGAAGAATACGCGGACTGGAAAGGCCAGGGCCGCATCAAGATCATCGAGTAATTTCACAGGAATGCAAAAGAAACCCGCTCGCGCATCGAGCGGGTTTCTTTTGCGAAGGAACGGAATGTGCTATAATTTCATAAAAAGAACGGAAAAGGAGCAGAAGCGGTGAAGGTTTTAGTCACGGGCGGAGCGGGATATATCGGCAGTCATACGAATCGTTTCTTGGCGCAGCAGGGCGTCGACACCGTCGTTTTGGACGATCTCTCCAACGGCCACCGAGAGGCGGTGACGGCCGGTCGGCTCGTAGTCGGCGATATAGGCGACCGCGCGCTGCTCGACGATCTGATGACAGCGGAGCGGTTCGACGCGATCATGGACTTCGCCGCTTTCATCGAAGTCGGGGAATCGGTGGAAAATCCCGCGAAATATTACGAAAACAACGTGGTAAAACTAAAAACGCTGTTGGACGCCGCCATTGCGCACAAAATCCGCTATTTCGTCTTTTCGTCGACAGCGGCGGTTTTCGGCGAACCTCAGTATGTGCCGATAGACGAGAATCACCCGCGAACGCCAATCAATCCTTACGGCATGACGAAGCGAATCGGCGAAGCGATGCTGGACGATTACGGGCGCGCCTACGGACTTATTTCCTGCGTTTTCCGTTATTTCAATGCGGCAGGAGCCGCGCCGGATGGGACTATCGGTGAAGCGCACGAACCGGAAAGCCATTTGATTCCTCGCGTGCTTCGGGCCGCAAGAAACGGCAGTGCACTGAAAGTCTTCGGCACGGACTACGACACAAGGGACGGCAGCTGCATTCGAGACTATGTGCATGTGGAGGATTTGGCCGAGGCGCACTATCTTGGGCTTCGTTATATCATGGAAAAAGAGAAGAGCGCCGCCTTCAACCTTGGCAGCAGCGAAGGTTTCAGCGTACTGGAGTTAATTCGCGAAGCGGAGCGCGTGACGGGCGGGAAAATCCCGTATGAGATCACGGCGCGGCGCGCAGGCGATCCGGCTGTGCTGATTGCGGCGAACAGGAAAGCGCGTGAGGTACTCGGCTGGGAACTGAAACGAAGCGACCTGGCTACGATCTTGCGGGACGCTTGGAACTGGGAACAGAACCGGAAATATTAGAAGGGAGTGTTTTCTATGGGAGTCGTAGGAGCCGTAGTCGTGCCGCATCCGCCTCTGATTATGCCGGAGATAGGACGGGGCGAGGAAAAGAAGATACAGCCGACCATCGACGCGTACCGCGAAGCTATGCGCCGCATGGCGGCGCTTTCACCGGACACGATCGTACTGTCGAGTCCCCACGCCACGATGTACGCCGACTACTTCCACATCTCGCCGGGAGATCACGCGAGGGGAGATTTCGGTAATTTCCGCGTACCTGAGCTGAAACTCGAAGCGGAATACGACGCGGAATTCGTAGAAACGCTCTCGCGCCAGCTCAAGGCGGCTGGCGTCGCTGGCGGCACGCTGGCGGAACGCGCGCCTCAGCTTGACCACGGAACGATGGTACCGCTCCGCTTCATTCAAGAAGTCATGCCAACTGTAAAGATAATCCGCGTCGGCCTGTCCGGTCTTTCGCCGCGCGATCATTACCGCTTCGGCGAGTGCGTGGCGCAGACGGCGGAGCTCTTGGGACGGCGCGTCGTCTATGTGGCCTCCGGCGACCTCTCGCACAAGTTGAAAGCCGACGGGCCTTACGGCTTCGCCGCCGAAGGGCCGGTCTTTGACAAAGAATGTATGGCGGCGCTGGCCGTGGGCGACTTCTTGCGTCTTCTATCCATCGACGCGGATCTGGCAGAGGGCGCGGCGGAGTGCGGTCTGCGCTCCTTCTGGATGATGGCGGGCGCACTCGACCGCCGGAGCGTCGAAAGCGAGCAGCTCTCCTATGAAGGACCGTTCGGCGTCGGCTACGGCGTGGCGTCCTTCGTCGCGGGAGAACGCGACGGTGCGCGGGCCTTCGGCGACACCTTCACGAAATCGCAAAGAGAGCGGCTGGCGGCGCGAAAAGCGGCGGAGGACGAATATGTGCGGCTCGCGCGCATGAGCCTCGAAACCTTCGTGAAAACGGGAAAGCACGCCGACCTTCCGAAAGATTTGCCGTCCGAGCTTTCCTCGCAGCGTTCGGGCGCTTTCGTCTCGCTGAAAAAAGACGGCATGCTGCGCGGCTGCATCGGAACCTTCCTTCCCGTCACGGAGAATCTCGGCGCGGAGATTTTGCGAAACGCCGTCGCGGCGGCTTCGGAAGACCCGCGTTTCGACCCGGTGCGCGAAGACGAACTGGACGATCTCGTCTACAGTGTGGACGTACTGACGGAGCCGGAGCCCATCGCGTCGGACGCGGAACTCGATTCGAAGCGATACGGCGTCATCGTCGAGAGCGGCGGGCGACGAGGTCTGCTCCTTCCCGACCTCGCTGGCATCGACACCGTAGCGGAGCAGCTTTCCATCGCGTGCCGAAAAGGCGGCATCGATCCGAACGGGCAGGTGAAGCTTTGGCGGTTTGAAGTGGCAAGGCACCATTGATGCCGGTTTTTCTATCTATTAATATATAAAGATGTGAAAGGTAACGTCATGCCAGAAAAAGCAATCTGCCCCGTTTGCCCGCACCACTGCGCTTTGTCCGAAGGACAGACGGGACGCTGCCGTGCGCGGGCAAACCAAAACGGGCGCGTCATAAGCCTTTCCTATGGGCGCGTAACTTCCATCGCCCTCGATCCTGTGGAAAAGAAGCCTTTTTCCCGCTGGCAGTCCGGCAAATTCATCTTGTCCGTCGGCACGTTCGGCTGTAACCTGTCCTGCGCGTTTTGCCAAAATGCGGCAATCTCGCAGGTCGGCGCAGAGACGGAAACGGAAGCGCTGCCGCCGGAGCGCCTCGCCGAACTTGCGAAGGAGCTCGTCCCGCGCGGCAACATCGGCGCGGCATTCACTTACAACGAGCCTCTGATCGGCTGGGAGTATGTACTGGCTTCGGCGAAACTGCTGCATGCCGAGGGGCTTCTGGTCGCCCTCGTGACGAACGGCACGGCGGAACCTGAAATCCTGGAGGCGCTCTTGCCCTTCGTGGACGCAATGAATATCGACCTCAAGTCATGGTCGGCAGAAAGCTATAAAAAACTGGGCGGCGACTTGGAAACCGTCAAGCGGACAATCGCAAGAGCGGCAACGTCGTGCCATGTCGAGGTAACGACATTGGCCGTGCCCGGTTTCGGCGACGGCATCGAAGCGATGGACGCGGAAGCCGCTTGGCTCGCGTCGATCTCGGAAGAGATTCCGCTCCACATCAGCCGTTATTTCCCCCGCTGGAAAATGGATGCCCCGCCGACGCTGCTCGCGACGATTGAGCGGCTCTGCGAAACTGCCCGCAAACATCTGAAATATGTGTACGCCGGAAATTGTTGAATGCGAAAGTAAGGAGAGTGCGTCATGCGGCGCGATTACAGTTTTGACTTCGACGAGGAAGAAAAACAAACTTCCTCGACGCACCGACTCAATATGCACCCGGTCATCGAGCCGGAACCGAAGGGGCGAATGTTCTCGCGCGGGCAAATCACCGCCATGATGCTTTCGGCTGCTTTGCTCGTCTACGCAATCGTCTCGGGCGACGTGCCGCTGACGTTTCTGCTGTTGTCGTTCCTCATCTTCCTTTTGCGTCCGCTGGCGGAAAAACTTGTCGGCGGCTGGCTCAGCAACGCGATGAAAGGGTTCGCGATTGCCCTCGGCATGGGCGCAGTCGTATTGGCTTTCTTATAAAAATAACACATCATGAAAGTGAAAACTTTGCACGGAAATCGACAAAGTTTTCACTTTCCCGAACGCGTAAGAAAGAGCGCCGTCCCCGAAATTTCGGGAACGGCGCTCTTTCTTGAAAAAAATGATTCCTGGAAAACGACGATTCTCACTCTAAATTTAATTTCGCGTTCAGGATTCGGCGCACGGACTCGTCGATACGCTTCTCGGAGATACGGCCGCTTTGCACGGCTTTCAAAAGACCGTTATAAACAGCCTGCTCATGACCATAATCGTGACAGACGAGCAAAAGATCCACGCCCGCTTCCACGGCGCGAACGCCCATCTCGTCGAAGGGGCAGACGTCCGCCGCGCCCATCTCGAGATCGTCGGTGACGACGACGCCCTGCCAGCCCAACTCGTCGCGCAACAGCGAGTTAACGATAGCGCCGGAAAGGCTCGCCGGATGTTCTCCGTCAAGAGCTGTGTACGTGATATGCGAAACCATGACGAAAAGCCGCTTGGCTGCATCGTTCCCCATGGCCGCGCGGAACGGGACGAGATCCTCCGCGACAAGCGTTTCCCGATCCGCCTCGACGATTACGGTTCCGAGGTGCGTATCCGACTTTCCCTTGCCAAGTCCCGGAAAATGCTTGAGCGAACAAAGCATGCCTTCCTCCGCATAACCTTGCACCGCCTCGCGCACGAAATCGGAAACTTTTTCCGCGTCCGCGGAATAGCAGCGTTCGCTTTCGCCTACGTCCGCCACCGGCGCAAAATTCAGGTTGAACCCCAGCGCGCGAAGTTCTTTTGCGGTTTCTTTCGCCCATTTCCGCGCCTGCGCTGGATCTCCCGTCTCGCCAATCTCCGACTGCGCCGGAGGCGGCGAAACGATATCTTCCATGCGGACGACCGGCCCGCCCTCCTCGTCGATGGCGATGAAAAGCGGCAGTTCTCCGCTCCGAGCGTCTTGCAGTTCCTTCGTGAATCGCCGCACGCCGTCCGCCGTCTCCAGATTGCGGTCAAACAAGATGACGCCGCCCGCCGCGTACTCGGAAAGCATGAATCGGCTGTCGGCGTTCAGCGCCGTGCCGTGCACGCCGATCATAAGCATCTGCCCGATCTTCTCGTCGAGCGTCATGGCGTTAAGGATTTTTTCCGCCCGCTCTTCCGGTGGAAGCGACGCGTCGGCCTGCGCGCGCGTCTGCTGCTGACCGCTCTGCGCCCCACATCCGGAAGCCAGGCAAAGCGCGACAAACAAAACTGCCGCCAAAGGAATGAAAAAACGTTTCATGAATCCTATTCCTCCAAAAAAAGGGACTGCAACGCAGTCCCTTTCTCTTTTCCCTATTACATCTGGCGATATACGCCGATGACCTTCCCGAGCACGGTTACATTCTGCTCGTAAAACGGCTTCATATTATCGTTTTCCGGCTGAAGCTTCACGCGATCCTTCTCGAAAAAGATGCGCTTGACCGTCGCTTCCTCGTTCTCGACGAGAGCTACGACAATCTCCCCGTTGTGCGCCGTGGACTGCTCTTTCACGAAAATATAGTCGCCGTCGAAAATCCCGGCGTTGATCATACTCTCGCCCTTCACCCGAAGCATGAACGTATCGTCCTGCGTGCCAAGCAGCGCGGACGGCACATTGAAGACTTCCTCGACATTCTCCTCTGCGGTGATGGGAACGCCCGCCGCCACAGCGCCGACCAGCGGCACGCGCAGCATGTGCTCCCAGGGCTTCTCGCCGACCAACTCTATTGCGCGCGGCTTTGTCGGATCGCGATGAATCTTGCCCCGCGACTCAAGCATATGCAAATACGCATGCACCGTCGAGCTCGAGCTCAGGCCGACCGCCGTACCAATCTCGCGGACCGACGGAGGATAGCCCTTCTCCAGCAGGAAATCCCTGATGTACGCGTAAATCTCGGTACACCTCTCCGAAGCCGTCTTATTCTTTCTCGACATGCAATCTTCTCCTTTCAAACATATGGTTTATACAAATATAGCACAAATGCTCGTATTTTGTAAAGGCTTTTTGTTCGATTTTTCGTGTTGCACGCGAAAAATTTTGGTTAATCGTATCTCCCACCTTGTCGAAACACCAATTTGGAAGTTTTTGCCTACGGCAAAATTTGAACAACAGTGTTATAATGAATCATCAATAACTATCTATATAAAATTATGGGAGGGAAGGACATGAAGAAAAAAATTTGTCTGCTATTGTGTCTTTTGATGGCGCTTGCCGTCTCCACAGCGTCCGCTGCGTCGAAAATCAATTCCGACGGCTACTACAAGGGCATTCGTCTCGCCGGGAAAGTCCAGGTTGTCGAAGCGTTCCCAGACATCAAAGTACAGATCGTAACCGCATTCCCCGACCTGAAAGTACAGGTCGTCGATGCGTTCCCCGACAAGATCGGACAATGGCAGTTCGTGGATGCCTTCCCCGACTTCAAGATCCAGTTCGTCACCGCGTTTCCTGATATCAAGATCCAATACGTGGAAGCTTTTCCCGGCTTGCCGTGACAAATTTATGAGAACGAAAGCAGCCTCTGTAAAAATCGGAGGCTGTTTTTTTCGCGAGGTGTTTCCGCACGGCAAAGAATATGCTATAGTAATTATATAGAAAATATTATAGTAAAAACAAACGACTGACCACCGAAAAAAAAGATATGCGGAGACGCTCAAAAGAGCGTCTCCGCTGAAAGAAGGAAACTGTATGCGGCTGCCCTCGGTACTTTCCATCGCTGGAAGCGATTCGTCAGGCGGCGCGGGCATCCAGGCGGACATCAAGACGGCACTGGCGAACGGCGTCTTCGGCATGACTGCGGTCACGGCGCTGACCGCGCAGAACACGATGGGCGTCACGGGCATTCACGAAGTCCCGCCGGAATTTCTCGCGGAGGAAATCGACGCAGTCTTTGACGACATTCCGCCGGACGCAGTGAAAATCGGCATGGTCTCGTCCCCCGCCCTGATTCGCACCATAGCGGAGCGGTTGTCCGCGCACAGCGCGAAACATATCGTCGTCGACCCCGTCATCGTGGCGACCAGCGGCTCAAGACTGCTGGCCGAGGACGCGGCGGGCGTTCTAGCGGCGGAGCTTTTCCCGATGGCGGAGGTCATCACGCCGAACATGCCGGAGCTTTTCGTGCTCGACCAACTCGCAGGCGGCAATCCTGAAAGCGTGGAAATTTACAGCGCGATGGACGTCCGCGTCGAAGCGGCAAAACGAATCCTCGCGCGCTTCGGCTGCCCCGTGCTCGCGAAAGGCGGCCACTCAACGGGCAGTTCGGACGATCTTCTGGTCACGCGGGGAGGCATCGAAGTCTTTCCCGGCGAACGCGTAAAAACGTCCAATACCCACGGCACCGGCTGCACGCTTTCCACAGCTATCGCGTCGAATCTCGCGAAGGGCATGGCGCTTTCGGACGCCGTGCGCCGCGCAAAAGCGTATGTGACAGGCGCGCTCGCCGCCGGGCTCGATCTTGGACGGGGCAGCGGTCCGCTTCATCACGGTTTTGCGCTCGAAAGCGAATTCTCCGCAGTGGAGCCGGAGCGAGCAGATCATGCCTGACCTCACGCCCGCCGCATTTGCGGCGCACCTCGCGCCGACGGCCTGCGTCTTCGCCGCCGCCTTTCTCCAGTCCGCTACGGGCTTCGGCCTCGTGATGATCGCCTCGCCGCTTCTCATGTACTTTTACGACCCGAAACTCGTGATCTTGATCATCGCACTTTTCGCCTGCTGCGGCAACGTGACGCAGAGCGTCCTTTTGCGCCGGCACACGCCCTTTACGCTCGTTGGCTGGCTGACGCTGGGCGCGCTGATCGGTCAGCCCATAGGACTTCGCGTTTATCAGGCGATTCCCAGCCTTTGGCTGAAGCTCGTCGTCAGCGTCATCATCCTGCTCTCGCTGACGCTGATGCAGGCGTTCCACGTCCATGCGGAGCTTTGCCCAAGGAACAGTTTCATCACGGGTATGATCTCCGGAACGATGGCAACGACCACGGGCATGAGCGGGCCTCCGCTGATCCTGTATTTTTCCCATGCCCGCCTGACGCCGAAAGAGATTCGCGCGGCGGCCTGCACGTTTTTCGCCGTGAGCAATCTTCTCGCGCTGACCGCATTTTATCTCGGCGGCGTGGACTTCACCGTCGCCGTGCAGGAGGCCGTCTATGTATTGCCGGGCTTGGCGCTGGGCGTCGCGACGGGCTATATCGCGGCGGATCATATCCCCGTGCAAGGATTTCGGCAGGCGCTTTATATCATTCTCGTCGTCATGTGCCTGCACACCATTTGGGGCGCTGTGAAACTACTATAGTTTTATAAAAGGAAGAACTCGTATGAAAGAAATCCTTTGGATACGCCATGGACAAAGCATCGGAAACGCCGGAATGCCGACGGAAAACCGCTCATCGTTCCCGCTGTCGCCGCTCGGCGTCGAACAGGCGAAAACCATGGCGGCAAAAATCCCGTTTACGCCCGACCTGATCGTCTCGTCGCCTTTCCGACGCGCGTGGGAAACGGCGGCGCCGACCTCGGCGCGTTTTCCGAAAGTGCCGATGGAAATCTGGCCCGAGGTCCACGAATTCACCTACCTTTCCCCCGCGACCTGCGTCGGCACGACGGCGGATGATCGACGCCCGCGCGTCAAGGAATACTGGTCGCGGCTCGACCCCGACTATCTGGACGGCGGCGACGCAGAGACGTTCCGCGACGTCATGGCGCGCGCGGAGTTGGCGCTGGAGCATATCGCCAGCCGATGGGAACAGCACATCATCATCTTTTCCCACGAGCAGTTCATTAAATGCGTGCAGCTCGCTCTGCGCGCTCCCGATATGTCCGTGGAGGATAAAATGAGCTCTTTCCCATCCATGCCGCGCATTCGGAACTGCGAAATGATAAGCCTTCCGCTTTGAGAGGGCTTATTTTTTCATTTAAAATGAGAAACATTTTTGCAAAAGCCTTGACAAACGAAAACTCGTGTATTATTCTTTGTTCAGATTCACAATTCAATCGGTGGAAAGGCAGAGGAAACATGGACACTCTTGCAGGCTCCTCCGAAGGAAATGTGAATCTATTCGTACCCTTTCCGTTTTATTTATCTACATTATCTAAGGAGGAGTTTCTTATGAAAAAGGCTCTCGTATCCGCTCTGACGACGGCTCTCGTCGTTGGCGCAGCTTCGACGACGTTCGCTGCGGCGAACCCGTTCGAAGACGTCCCGGCCGACCATTGGGCTTATGACGCTGTTGCTCAGCTTGCTGCTGACGGCGTTATCGAAGGCTATGGCGACGGCACCTATCGCGGCGACCAGGAGATCACGCGTTATGAGATGGCGCAGATGATCGCCCGCGCTATGGCGAAGAACCCGAACGGCGCCGACAAGGCTCTTGTCGACAAGCTCGCTGCTGAGTTCGCTGACGAGCTGAACAACCTCGGCGTTCGCGTTGCCGCCCTCGAGAAGAAGGTCGACAATGTGAAATGGACCGGCACAGTTCGTTACCAGTATTGGACGGAGGCACATAAGGGAAATCGCGAGACCGATAAGAAGGAGCGTTCCAGCACCAACCAAATTACGCTTCGTCTTGAACCGGAAATGCAAATCAACAAAAACTGGACCGGTCATGCCCGTCTCGACTACACCACAAACATGAAAACTGCGGCGAATGTCAATGAAGTAGAGATTGACCGCATCTGGGTGCAGGGCGACTATGACAATCTCCAGATCCTGCTCGGTAAACTGCCCTACGTCAGCTTTATCGACAACGGCATGCTCTTTGATAGCAACGTTGCCGGCGGCCAGCTCACTGTCGGAAACAAAATCAAAGGAACCCTGACTCTTGGCCGTTGGAATGACGCAGATAGAGATTTTGACAAAGACGAGATAGACGACCATCTCAGTTACGGCGGCATCGAAATCTACAATGACCGCGACGATAAGATCACTTGGGGCGTCGGCTACCATCAGTTCCGGAACAAAGTCATGTTTAACGCCGGTCTCGGAGACGGAAAAGATTATTTGAACATCTGGGATGTCGGACTGGGCTGGAAGATAACCGACACCTTGGCTCTGAACGGTGCCTATGCTTGGGATACGACAGTCAACGAAGGGCGTGCCGACGAATTCCGTGGTTCCAAGCATGCTTGGAGCGTTGAACTCGATTACAAAGGTGCAGATCCCGCAGACAAAGGCTCTTGGGGCGCATATGTTGCGTATCGTAAACTTGGCGCACTTGCAGTTATCGCTCCGACCTATGACGCCATGGGTGCGGGCCAGAAGGGTTGGGAAATCGGCTTTGATTATGTGCCGATGAAGAACTTCCAGGCCGCTTTCAAGTACTTCAACGGTAAGGACATGGTAGGCGAGAACGGAATGTTTGATCAGAAAGCTACCAAGTTCTTCACCGAGCTGAATTTCTTCTTCTGATTTTCACAAGTTCATGCAAAAAGCCCCGCAACTGCGGGGCTTTTTCTTATGTATACACGCCAAATCTATTGCCACGCGCGGGAATCTGTGTTATCATAATGCGCGTAGCGCTACCGGAGACAAATGTGACGCTGAAAGAAGCGGCGTTTGAAGATGGCGGGCGCGGCAAATGTATTATTTTATTTATGGGAGGAATTATTGTATGAGCATGAAGAAATCCCTCGTATCCGCTCTGACGACGGCGCTCGTCGTCGGCGCGGCCTCGACGACCTTCGCTGCGGCGAATCCGTTCGAGGACGTCCCTGCCGATCATTGGGCCTACGACGCTATCTCTCAGCTCGCCGCGGACGGCGTGATTGAGGGCTACGGCGACGGCACCTATCGCGGCGACCAGGAGATCACGCGCTATGAGATGGCGCAGATGATCGCCCGCGCCATGGCGAAGAACCCGAACGGCGCCGACAAGGCTCTTGTCGACAAGCTGGCCGCCGAGTTCGCCGACGAGCTGAACAACCTTGGCGTCCGCGTTTCCGCGCTCGAAAAGAAAGTGGACAACGTGAAATGGCACGGCCTCTTCCGCTATCAGTGGAAGCGTACAAACAAAGAAGAAACATATCCACAGGATCGTCACCGCAACAACTTCCGTCTCCGCCTGTCCATGACCGCCCGCGTCAACGAGCACTGGACGGCCAACGGGCGCATGGAGTACGGCACGCAATCCGACAACATGAAGTCCGCCGCCAATACGACGGGCGGCGATAACGGCGGCTTTACGGTGAACCGTCTCTGGGCGGCAGGCGAGTATGGCGCAACCACGATCTGGCTCGGCAAGTTCCCCGGCTTCTCCCTCGTGGACAACGGCATGATCTTCGATGACGATATGGCCGGCGGCTTCGTGCAGTTCGGCAATAAGGCATACCTCCGTCTGACAGGCGGCCGCTACAAGACAGAAGATTACGGCACTGCCAGCTACTGGTCCGTCGAGGCCAGCACCGACCCGAACAAGAAGTTCAGCATCGGCGCAGGCTACCATCACTTCGAGAACAAAGAGAAAATGCTCGCGAATATTGCGATTGACGGCGTTAACAACAATGCCAAGAATCTTGGCATCTGGGATGTCGGCGCGGCTTACAGCTTCGACAAGAATGTCCGTCTGAGCGGCGCGTACGCGCAGAACACGAAGGGCGACGTTTCCTCGAAGTATCGCCGCGCTTGGTTTGCCCAGCTCGACTACAAGGGCGCCGATCCGAAGGATAAAGGCTCCTGGGGCGCGTTCCTCGCCTATCGCCACCTCGGCCAGCTCGCTGCCGTCGTACCGACTTACGATTCCATCGCCAGCGGCCAGAAAGGCACACAGCTTGGCGTTGCCTATACGTTCCTGCCGAACATCGTCGGAAAGCTCGAATATTTATTTGGCAAGGACATTACGGACAACAAACGTCTGAACACCATCTTCAGCGAAGTTGCGCTGTATTTCTAATCTCACAAAGAACATCGAAAGCCCCCGCGTTTTGCGGGGGCTTTCTTCATGGCTTTCAGCTAATTGCATTGCTCATATTCTTCGGGGAGTTTTCTCCCTCTTTCTATTTGGGGGAAACAACGGACAGGTCAATTCGAGATCATGCCGAGGGATTTTTCCGACTGGCTAGGAAAAGGCCTCGAAAGCGTAGTATCGCTACGTTGAGAGGGCTTTGACAACGCCAGTCGGAAAAAGAACCGACATGAGCCGAAGGGACTTGTTCGGTGTTTCCCCTATTACGCGACGGCAATTTTCGGCGCTTTGGGCGCTTCCAGCAGCACGACGTCGCCCTTGTCCACAGACAACGCGCGAAGCGCATTCAGTACCGCCAGCACCATAACGCCGACGTCGGCAAAGATTGCCATCCACATCGTCGCGAGACCGACGGCGCCGAGGATCAGGCATGCCGCCTTGACGCCGAGCGCCATCACGATATTCTGCTTGACGATGCTCATGGTCTTGCGCGCGATACGCATCGCCAGCGAAATCTGCTGCGGATCGTCGTACATCAGCACCACGTCCGCCGCCTCGATGGCCGCGTCGGAGCCCATCGCGCCCATCGCGACGCCGATGTCGGCACGGGCCAGCACCGGCGCGTCGTTGATGCCGTCGCCGACGAAAGCCAGCATTCCGTCGCCGGCCTTCTTCTGCGAAAGCAATTCCTCGACCTTTTCCACCTTGTCCGCGGGCAAAAGCTCGCTGTAGACCATATCGAGGCCCAGTTCTTCCGCCACCGCGTTCGCAACCGGCTTCGCGTCGCCGGTCAGCATGACCGTCTTCTTGACGCCCGCCTCATGCAAGAGTTGGATCGCGCGCTTCGAGGTCGCCTTCGGCACGTCGGAAATGACCACATGACCCACATATTTCCCGTTGATCGCCACATGGATAATCGTCCCCGTATGGTCGCAGGGATGCCATTCCGCGCCGACGGCGTCCATCAGCTTCTCGTTGCCGGCATAAATCGTGTCCCCGTTGACGAGGGCGCGAATACCCTGCCCGGCGATTTCCTCCACATTCTCCACCATGCAGTCGTCCGCCTCGTCCGGGTAGGCGGCGCGCAGCGAAGCGGCGATCGGATGCGTCGAATAGCGCTCGACATGGGCGGCCAGATGCAAAAGTTCCTCTTTTTCGATCACGTCGGGATGAATCGCCGAAACGTCGAACACGCCCTTCGTCAGCGTGCCGGTCTTATCGAAAACCACCGTCTCCGCGTCCGCCAAAAGCTCCAGATAGCTCGAGCCCTTGACCAGGACGCCGTTCGCCGACGCGCTGCCGATGCCCGCGAAGAACGAAAGCGGCACGGAAATCACGAGCGCGCAGGGGCAGCTGATGACAAGCAGGATAAACGCGCGCTCGATCCAGACCGCCCAGTCCGGTGAAAGCCCCATCAGGCCCATGCGAACCAGCGGCACGGCAATGGCCAACACCACCGCGAATGCGCAGACAAAGGGCGTATAGACACGGGCGAACCGCGTGATGAAGTTCTCCGAGCGGGACTTTTTCATGCTGGAATTTTCGACCAGTTCGAGGATTTTCGCCGCCGTGGACTCGTCGGCTTCCTTCGTCGTCTCGATACGAATGACGCCGGACAAGTTGATGCAGCCGGAAAGGGCTTCGTCGCCGATGCGCGCTTCGCGCGGCAGGCTCTCGCCCGTCAGCGCTTTCGTGTCAAGCGTCGTCTGGCCGCTGATGATCTTGCCGTCGATAGGGATTCTTTCGCCCGGCTGGACGACGATGATTGTTCCGACTTCCACGTCGTCGGGATCGACGCGCTCCAGCTGGCCGTTCTCGCCCTCGATATTCGCATAGTCGGGGCGAATATCCATCAGCGCCGAGATATTGCCGCGGCTCTTGCCGACGGCGTAACTTTGGAACAGCTCGCCGATCTGGTAGAACAGCATGACCGCCGCGCCCTCACGATACTCACCCAGCACCATCGCGCCCAACGTCGCGATCGCCATCAGGAAGCTCTCGTCGAAAAACTCGCCGTGGCTGACGCCCAGCGCCGCCTTGCGCAAGATATCGTAGCCAATCACAAGGTACGGGACGACATAGAGCGCGCCCAAGAGCGGCCCTTCGACGGAAACGAACTCCAGCGCCACCAAAAGCGCCGCCGCCACAAGAATCCGCACCACCATGATTTTCTGTTTGTCTGTCATAACCTCTTGCCTCCTATAACTCCCCCATCAGCTTCGCACTTTGTCAAAACCCTCCCACCGCTTTGCGGTCCCCCCTCCCTTTCAGGGAGGGCAAGGGTTTAAACATGGCAACTCTAGGTCTCCCCTGAAAGGGGGCGCTCTGCGCGGGAGTCCAGTGGACTCCCCGAATGTGCCCCGAAGGGGCGGAGGGGTGTTCAGTGCTTCCTTAGATGAAGACTTCGCAGTCCGGCTCGACCTTTTTGCACGCCTCGCGCACCTTCGGCATCACGACGGCAGGATCGGCGCCCTCGGCAAACTCGACGGTCATCTTCTGCGCCATGAATCCAACGGCGGCCTTGTCGACGCCCTCGACCTTCGCGGCGGCCTCTTCCATCTTCAGCCCGCAAGCCGCGCAATCCACTTCGATTTTGTACTTCTTTTTCATAATGTATTCCTCCTAAATGATTTTGTAGTTGATTTTCTTTACATGAACATTTAATCATATATTGAATAAAAAAGCAAGTGTTTTTTTGAAAAAAAATAAAAATTTTTCATTATGCTGCCGCAGCCCTTGCTACATCAGACTTGCAAAACAAAAAAGGACAGCCGGCCGCTTGGCTGACTGTCCTGTCTTGTCCTGCGCGAAAGATTATTCCGTCGCGTAATTCGTAAAGTAATTCTGTATCAATACTACCGGCGTTCCGCGGTCGCCGCTGCCACTGGTCAGGTCGCAGAGGCTTCCCAAAAGGTCCGTAAGCTGTCTCGGCGTCGTACCCTGCGAGGTCATGTCTCCCACAAGGTTTGAATCCTTCGCTTTGATTTTCTCCTTCATGGCCTCCGAGAGTTCCTGCCCGCTCAAATCCTTCAAATCGTTGTCCGCGAAATACTTCATTTTCAGTTCGTTCGGGGTTCCCTTGAGGCCCTCCGTATATGCGGGCGACACCACCGGATCGGCCAGTTCCCAAATACCGCCGACGGGATCTTTGAAGCCGCCGTCTCCGTAAATCATGACCTCCAGCTTCTTGCCCGTGGCTTTCGTCAATTCCTTTTGCAACCGGTCCACAAAGCTCTGGCAATCCCGGGGGAACAGCTTCACCTTTTCCTCCGTCGCCTTGTTCGCGCCCAAGAGGCCGTAGTTCTCGTTATATCCGCTGCCGTCCACCGAAGCGGTCATGATGTCGTCCAGGCTGTAAACCCGCTTTGCGCCGCCCGCCTGCAAAATGCGCTTCGTGCGTTTTCTCGTGTGGATATCGCAGTTAATCACGTTCTTCGTGTACTTCAGGATATAACACGGATCGTTGGAGAAGACGATTTCGATATTCTTTCCGAGGCTCTTGTAATATTCGATATAATCCACGCCCGTGAACGGGTGAACGGTATCAAAGCCGAAAACCTCGCGGAAACCCTTTTCGTCAAAACTGTCCTTGTATGGATCGACCTTCTTTCCGTCCACGTCGTCCACGCTGATCAGATGATTGCCCACCTCGTCCGACGGATACGAGAGCTGCACATACAGCTTCTTGCAGGACATGCTGAGCGCCCGCAGCATGATCGCGAAACGATTGCGGCTCAGGATCGGGAAAACGATTCCCATGTCCTCCCCGCCGAGCTTTTGGCTGACGTCTTTCGCGATCTGCTGAACGGTCGCGTAATTTCCCTGCGTCCGGGCCACCACGGCCTCCGTGACGCCGACGACGTCTCTATCCTGCAGTGTGAAACCTTCCTCTTTCGCCGCTTTGAGCAATCCGTCCCGAATCAAGGAAACGAGATTGTCTCCTTCCTTGAAGATCGGCATGATGATTCCTCTGGATGTTACTCCCGTATAACGCATGATTATGTCTCCCCTTGTTTTCTGTATTGCTGTCTATATTATTGTTGCTTACATTCCACGCAGCTTATCGAAAAACGCCTTGTCCATCGGGCAGCTGTTTTCCTCCCGGCTGATTGTCGCCGACGCCAGCCGCGCGCCGTATCCCGACGCCTCCGCCAGGGAAGCGCCCCGGATCAGTCCCATCACGGCGCCGGAAAAGAACGCGTCGCCCGCCCCGGTTGTATCGACGACCTTTGTCGGAAATGGAGGGCAAATCCCTGCGCTTTGCGCGCCGCTCTCATAATAAACCGCACCCTGCTCCCCCATGGTGACGACCACGGACTGCAACTCTTCCATTTCCGCCTCTTTGGGAAGCCAGATGCGCACTTCCTCCGCCGTCCAGCCTGAAAGGTCCGTGTCGAAAAACTTTGCGGCCTCGATCTCGTTGCAGATAAAGCATTTCGTCTGCCGGATCAGATCCCTTCGCGCCATGACCACGCTCAGGTTGCCGACAATGGCATACACATCTTTCCCGTGCTTCTTTGCAAATCCGACGGCCATCTCGGCGACCTGCTCGCTCAGATCCACTTCCAGCGCGACGGCTTCCGCCTGCCTGATGATCTCTTCCCCGTGTTTTCTCAGGTGATCTTCCAGATAGGTGTAATCGGTCATCGTGGAGATGGAGCCGGCCAGATCCCCCTTCTCGTCGAGAATCGCCAGCCAC
>JAFZRW010000123.1 GCA_017619685.1 Schwartzia sp. (in: firmicutes) | reverse complement strand
CTGGCGCAGGGCCTGGGCACAGGTCAGCCCGGAAGGGCCGGCGCCGACTACGGCAACCTTGTGGCCGTTCTCCTTTATCTCATAGGGCTTCTTTTCGGCATGTGCCAGCGCATAGTCCGCGGCGAAGCGCTCCAGGCGTCCGATGGCCACCGGCTCGGAACGGATGCCCAGCACGCACTTGCTCTCGCACTGCTCCTCCTGCGGGCATACGCGGCCGCAGACAGCGGGCAGGGCGTTGGTTTCCTTGATCAGGCGGATGGCTTCGTCAAAGGCGCCTTCCTTGATCTTTCCGATGAACTGCGGAATCTGCACCGCAACGGGGCAGCCCTTTACGCACAGCGGATTCTTGCACTGCAGGCAGCGGAACGCTTCCCGCATCGCCTCCTCCTCATTGTATCCAAAGGAGACTTCCTCAAAATTATGGGCACGAACGAGGGGATCCTGCTCCCGCATCGGTGTCCTGCCAATTCTTTCTGCCATTACTTGTTTCCTCCGCCGAACAGGCCGCTCAGGCAGGCCTCTTCCTCTTTATACATACGGGAACGGGAGGCCATTTCGTCAAAATCAACCTCATGCCCGTCGAAATCCGGACCATCCACGCAGGCGTACTTCGTCTTGCCGCCTACGGTAACGCGGCAGCCGCCGCACATCCCCGTGCCGTCCACCATGATCGGGTTCAGGCTGACGATGGTCTTGATTCCCAGCGGACGCGTCGCGTTGGCGACGCTCTTCATCATCACGACGGGGCCTATGGCGTAAACAAGATCGATTTTCTCGCCGTAATCGACGAGCTGCTCCAGCGCCGCGGTAACAAACCCCTCGATTCCGTAAGAACCGTCGTCAGTGGTTACGATTGTTTCGTCGCTGGCCTCGCGCATTTCTTTTTCCATGATGATAAGATCCTTGCTGCGCGCGCCGATGATCGAGATGACTTTGTTGCCCGCCTCGTGCATACCGCGGGCAATCGGATAAATCGGCGCGACGCCGATGCCGCCGCCAATGCAGACGACGGTTCCAAGGCCCGGCGCAATCTCGGATTTCTGCCCGAGCGGCCCGACAAAGTCGAGAATCTCATCGCCTTCCTTCAGCGACGCCAAAACTTCCGTGGAAGCGCCGACTACCTGAAAGATAATGGTGATAATGCCTTTTTCGCGGTCAAAATCGGCGACGGTCAACGGTATCCGCTCGCCTTCCTCATTAACCCGCAAAATGATGAACTGACCCGGCTGCGTCTTTTTCGCAAGGCGCGGCGCTTCCACATCAAAGCGGAAGACGTCCGGAGAGAGCATCTCCTTTTTCAAAACTTTTGCCTTCATCACAATCCTCCTTGGAATCGCGAAAACACGAAACAAGTTCGTCTTGAAACAATCTGCAGGCGTTCCAAGACGAACTTTCTTGTCGAGCGTCCTCGTTTCTTCCCTATAAGTTTTATTTCAAGATACCGCCCAAATACGCTTCAATATTCGACTTGATCGGCATCAGGTAAATGCGGTCTCCATTTCTCTGCGCAAAGCCCAAAACTTTGCGTGCGAAATCAATGCTCCACTCCAGCGTCGGCGAGAAGCTCTTCGGGAAAATCACACGATTCTTGCGTTCCCAGTAGCTCTGCGACCTTGCCGACATGACCGGCGAAACGCCCCAGCAGACCGTCAGGCCGTCCATCATATCCGCGTACATTTCCAGGAACCGCATATCGAAAAACGGCTGCGTGAAAAAGCCCACGGCTCCCGCCTGCAGTTTCCTGCGGATATTGTACAGCTCTTGCTGCATGCTGCCCCGATATTGGTCAATGCCGGCCCAGACGCGCACGCCGGGCAGTTCTTCGCGGATTTTGCGAATCACGTCGGTGGTCACGGTCGGGTACACGGTATGCGTCATATCCTGCGGCGGATCGCCCTCAATGACGAGCACTTCATGAATCTCATGTTTCTTGATAAACGGCCCCATCGCGAGGGGCTTCGAAAGATCGACGTCCATCGCGCGGATATGCGGCATCGCAGGAAAATATTCCTGCGCGATGGCCGCGCCTTCCCAGCTCCGAAGCTCATAGCGCAAAAGATCGGGAATATTGATGCGGTCGACCTTCAGGCGCGCCTCCTTCAGGAGCTTCAATTCCTCCCGCAATTCCTCTTCACTGCGTGGAACCAGCTCCACCGATATCCTTTTCATAATACGCCTCCCTGTTCCTCAAAATATAAAAACATGATTCCAGGCATTGTTTATAATCATTTATATTATATCAAGAAAACGCTAAATCAGAAAAGCCCTGTGATGCGCCCTTTTTCATCAATGTCCATAGCTTCCGCCGCCGGTTTTTTCGGAAGACCCGGCATCGTTAGTATATCACCTGTGAGCGCAACAATAAAGCCCGCTCCCGCAGAAACCCGAAGTTCGCGTACCGTAACGGAAAATCCGCGCGGACGGCCGAGTTTCGACGCATCGTCGGAAAGCGAGTATTGCGTTTTTGCCATGCAGACGGGCATCTTATCGAGACCGAGCGCCTCGATCTCGGCAAGCTGTTTTTTCGCGGCGGCAGTGAACTCCACGCCGTCCGCACCGTAAACTTTGCGCGCCACCGTTGCGATTTTTGCGGGAATCGGTGCGTCCGATTCATAAAGCGGACGGAAATTTTTCGGCTTCGCCATTGCCGCCTCAACTTTTTTCGCCAGCGCTACGCCGCCCTCGCCGCCTTTCGCCCAGACCTCGGAGACCGCAACCTCTGCGCCGAGCTCCGCGCACTTCTTCTCGACGAAAGACAGCTCCTCCGGCGTATCCGTCGGGAATGCGTTGACCGCGACGACGGCAGGAAGGCCAAAAGCCTGAATGGTTTCAATATGCTTCAAAAGATTTTCCATACCTTTTTCGAGCGCGCCCATATCGACGCAGGAAAGGTCGCTCTTCGGCAGGCCGCCGTGCATCTTCAGCGCGCGCACCGTCGCGACGATGACCACCGCGTCGGGCGAGAATCCCGCAAAACGGCATTTGATGTCGAGGAATTTTTCCGCTCCGAGGTCGGCGCCGAAACCTGCCTCCGTGACGACCACGTCGGCGAGTTTCAACGCGTATTTCGTCGCCATGACGCTGTTGCAGCCGTGAGCGATGTTCGCGAAGGGGCCGCCATGCACGAATGCGGGCGTGCCGCCCAACGTCTGCACAAGATTCGGCTTGATCGCGTCCTTAAAAAGCAGCGTCAACGCGCCCGTCACGTTCAGTTCCTTCGCGCGGACGGCACGGCCGTCCGTCGTATAGGCAACAACGATCTCTCCAAGCCGCCGCTTCATATCCGTCAGGCTGTCGGAAAGGCAAAGA
Source organism: Schwartzia sp. (in: firmicutes) (assembly GCA_017619685.1). Taxonomy (GTDB): domain Bacteria; phylum Bacillota; class Negativicutes; order Selenomonadales; family Selenomonadaceae; genus RUG12372. Next base: position 11,630 of record JAFZRW010000123.1, on the reverse strand, counting down.
ATCGCCATCATCTCAGAAGCCACGGTAATATCGAATCCCGTCTCCCGCGGCACGCCGTGCGCCTTTCCGCCGAGACCGATCACCACATGGCGGAGCGCGCGGTCGTTGAGGTCGAGCACGCGTTTCCAAACGACGCGGCGTACGTCGATATTCAGCGCGTTGCCCTGCTGGATATGATTGTCCAGCACCGCCGCCAGGAGATTATGTGCGGTAGTGATTGCGTGGAAATCGCCGGTGAAGTGCAGATTGATATCCTCCATCGGCACAACCTGCGAATAGCCGCCGCCCGCCGCGCCGCCTTTCAGCCCGAAGCACGGACCGAGGGACGGCTCCCGAAGGGCCACCGCTGTTTTCTTGCCCATCACATGAAACGCGTCGGCAAGCCCGACGCTGGTCGTCGTCTTGCCCTCGCCCGCCGGCGTCGGATTGATGGCCGTTACCAGCACCAGTTTTCCGTTCGGCTTGTCCTTGACGCGCTCCCAAAGGTCAGCGGCGAGCTTTGCCTTGTATTTTCCGTAAAGCTCCAGCTCGTCCTCCGTAATGCCCAGCGTGTCCGCGATTTCCCGTATCGGCTTAATCACGGCCTCCTGTGCAATCTCCACATCACTCTTCATTACTTCCCCTCCCACTGCTCAATATAATATCTTTCTATCTATCTATTTTTTCTTTCTTTGCATTTTCGCCGCTGTTACGACGTTCTGCATCAGCATGGCCACCGTCAAAAGACCGACGCCGCCCGGTACCGGAGTTATCGCGCCCGCGACTTCCTGTACCGCCTCAAAGTCCACGTCGCCGACTAGCTTTTTCGGCTCGATTCGGTTGATTCCCACATCGACGACCGTCGCTCCCGGCTTCACCATATCCGCCGTCACGAACTTCGGCTTCCCTATGGCGGCCACGATAATATCCGCTTCCCGCGTGATCTCCGCAAGATTTTTCGTATGAGAATGGCAAATCGTCACCGTCGCGTTTTTCGCCAATAAAAGCTGCGCCATGGGCTTACCGACGATATTGCTACGCCCGATGATGACGGCGCGCTTGCCGTCCATCGGGATATCCGCATATTCCAGCATCTTGATGCAGCCCGCCGGAGTGCACGGCGCAAGCGCTTCCTGCCCCGTGGAAAGCCGACCGACGTTTACAGGATGAAAGCCGTCTACGTCCTTGTCCGGCGAAATGCGGTTCAAAACTTCCTGCTCTGCGCTTGTCAAAGCCTCCGGAAGCGGAAGCTGCACGAGAATCCCATGAATCGACGCATCGGCGTTCAAACGGTCGACGACCGCAAGCAATTCGTCTTTCGCCGTATCGGCCGGCAGCGTCTCCATCACGGAATGAAAACCGAGTTCCTCGCAGGCTTTATTTTTGTTGCGCACATAGACTGCCGACGCGGGATTGTCGCCCACCATCACTACGGCCAGCCCCGGCCGAAGCCCGAGTTCATCCGCTTCGTGCTTTGCCGCTTCCTTGATCTTCGCCGCGTATTCTTTTCCGTATAATATTCTCGCTGCCATCGTTTTTTCCTCCAAAGATCACATCACTTGACGCAATAACTCCACCATGTGCAGAGAAACATCGCAACGGACACGACGCCGTTTCGCATGAAATACGCCTGCGTCAGACTCGAAAAATCATAAGGCGCGACGATACGGTGCTGATAAACGAGCGTCAACGCGGCAATCAGAACGCCGACGTAATACGGCCAGGTCAACCCCGTCATCAAGCCCACCATCACAAAACAGACGATACACGTCCCATGAAGAGCACGGGCCATTTTGAGCGCCATCGGGACACCCACCTTCGTCGCCAGTGAGTGCAAACCGTGCGCTCTGTCAAAAGTTTCATCCTGCGCGCCGTACACCGCGTCGAACGCACCGATCCAAAGACCGACAGCAAGACAAAGCATGATCATGGGCGCGTCAATCGACGCCCGCACCGCCACCCAGCCGCCAGCGGGCGCCATCGCAATCGCTATGCCGAGCACGCCGTGACAGAAGAACGTCACGCGCTTCATAAAAGGATAAATCAGAAACGGAATCGCCGCCATGGGCAAAAGTTTTATGCAAATCGGCGGAAGCTGTAAAACCGCAGCGACGCAAACCAGAAGGCTCGCCGCTACCAACGCCGCCGCTTCCCTCGTCGTCACCGCGCCCGTCACCATCGGACGCCGCGTGAATCGCGGATGCACCTTGTCGTATTTCAGGTCGATGATATTGTCAAGCGCCAACGCCGCGCTCCGTGCCCCCGTAATCGCCAACGTAATCCAGAACAGCACGGAAAGCTTCGGCACGCCGCCCGCCGCGAGAAACGCGCCCATATAGGCGAAGGGCAGATCAAAAATCGTATGATGCAGCGCGATATTTTCCACATGGGCTTTCAGCTTGTTCACTCGAAGCCAAGCTCCTTCCATCGGGCAGTCACGCGCTCCCGCACCTCATCCGTCATACGAATCTCGTCGGGCCACTCCCGCGTATGGCCTTCCTCGGGCCATGTCTTCGTCGCGTCGATTCCAACTTTCGTGCCCCATTTCGCCATCGGCGACGAATGGTCGAGCACGTCCAGCGGCCCGTCCACCAGCACGATGTCCTGACGCGCGTCGATGTTATTGAAAACGCGCCACCAGACTTCGTCCTCGTCCTGCACGTTCACATGGGCGTCCACGACGATGATCATTTTCGTGAACATCATCTGTCCCATGCCCCAAATCGCCTGCATGACCTTTTTCGCCTGCTGCGGGTAAGATTTTTTGATGGAAATCATCGCGCAGTTATGGAAAACGCCGGTCAAAGGCAGATTGATATCTACAATCTCCGGAATCATTTGCTGGAGAAGCGGCAGGAAAATCCGCTCCGTCGCTTTCGCGAGGCAGCAATCCTCCATCGGCGGCTTGCCCACCACCGTCGCCGCGTAAATCGGATTCTTCCGATGGGTGATACATTGGATATGAAAGACCGGATAATCGTCCGCCAACGAATAATAACCGGTATGATCGCCGAAGGGCCCTTCCCGTCGCCGCTCGTCCACGTCGACGTACCCCTCCAGCACGATCTCGCTGGTCGCGGGCACTTCCAGATCGACGGTCACACACTTCGTCAGTTCCACCGACTTCTTGCGCAAAAAGCCCGCAAAGACCATCTCGTCGATATCCCGAGGAAGCGGCGCCGTCGCCGCGTAAGTCAGCACCGGATCGGTGCCAATAGCCACCGCCGCCTCGATACGCGTCCTGCCCTGCGCTTTCGCGTCGCGGAAATTCTCGGCGCCGTTCTTGTGGATATGCCAGTGCATACCCGTCGTGCGCGCGTCGTATTTCTGGAGCCGGTACATGCCGACGTTCCGCTTGTCCGTCGATGGATTCTTCGTGAAGACCAGCGGCAGCGTGATAAACGGCCCGCCGTCCCCCGGCCAGCAGGTCAGGATCGGAAATTCGTCGAGAGACGGATTGTCCTTGACGATAACTTCCTGACAAGGCGCGTTGTTCACATACTTCGGAAACCTGAGCGCATTCCGCGCCATCGGGATCAGCGAAACGAGATCCATCTTGTGCGAAAAGGAAATGTACGGCAGCCGCAGAAGGCTCCGTATCTCGTCGGCAACGTCGTCCACCTTTTCCACGCCGAGCGCCATTGCCATACGTTCCATCGTGCCGAAAGCGTTCATCAGTACCGGCATCTTATAGCCCTTAACGTTCTCGAACAGGAGCGCCACGTTGCCCGCGCCTTTCATTTTTGAGACGCGGTCGGTGATCTCGGTGATTTCCAGCGCGCAGTCCACCTCGGCCGAAATCCGCTTCAGGAGGCCTCGCGCCTCCAGCGCCGACATGAATTCACGCAAGTCCCTGAACGCCATAAACCATCCTCATTTCCGGAGTACATACTTTACGACATAATAGCTCAATTCATAGAGCAATATGAGCGGCAACGCAATCATTGTCTGCGTGAATACGTCCGGCGGCGTCAAAAGCGCTCCAAGCACAAACGCCCAGAGAATGATATGCTTGCGCTTACTGCGCATAAACGCAGACGTCACGATACCGAATCTTGCCAACACGACCAATACCAATGGCAGTTCAAATACTGCGCCAAACGGCAAGAGGATCGACAGCATGAAATCAAAATACTGATGCAGCGTAAACATCGGCGCCAGCGCGTCGCTTCCCAATCCCATAAAAAAGCGCACAGCGGCGGGCAGTACAAGAAAAAACGCGAACGCCAGACCCGCAAAAAACAGCAATACAGATGACGGCACCAGAAGCCCGATCACGACCCGTTCTTTCACGGTAAGGGCTGGCAAAATGAAGCGCCATATCTGGTAAAAAATCACGGGAAGAGCAAGCAGGAAACCTGAGAACACCGTAATCTTCACATACATCAAAAACGCCTCGGCGGGCTGAAGATAATACAATTTCCCCACCGGAAGCGTAATATACGCCATGATCTCGTCGATAAACCAATAAGAAACGATACTGCCAACGACGACGGCGGCAAGCGCACGCAGGATTCGCGCGCGAAGTTCCTCTAAATGAGCCACCAACGACATATTGCCGTCGTCGGCTTCTTCATTATCCTCCGCCTCATCAGCAACAACGTCGCTATCGTCCTCGGGTACTTCGATAAACGGCTTGTCCACGTGTTCCCGTCGCTCCGCCGCAAGGTGCATCGCTTCTTCAGGCGTTATCCGCCTCTCATTGCCCGACGTATTATCCTCCTGCATGCAATCAACTTTCTTCCTTGGAGTCGGTCTTTTCCACGATGCGTTTCGGCGGCTCTTCTTCCGTCACGGCCGTCGTCGCTTTCTTGAACTCATGGATACTCTTGCCCAGCGCCCGGCCGACATCCGGCAATTTTCCAGGCCCAAATACCACCAGCGCAATCACGAGAATCAGCAAAAGTTCCCACATACCAATTCCGCCAAACATATCGTACCCTCCCAGACTTAGAAATCTCGATTTCCGATATATGCCGCCGCTTCGAGGAACGCAGTTCGCGCTTCCTCCGAGAGCGTTTCCGGCAAAGCGCTCCGCGCTTCCTCCAAATATTCGCCCGCGCGTTTTCTCGCCGCCTCGACGCCGTCCGACGCGCGAACGATCTCGACGGCTCGATGTACGCCTTCGTCCGTCATCGCACGATTCGTCACGATCTCGCGCAACTCTTCCCTGTCCGGGCTCGTATCCAGCGCCCGAATCACAGGCAGCGTCACGACGCCCTGCCGAATATCGTTGCCCGCAGGCTTTCCGATACGCTTTTCCTCGCCCGTGACGTCGAGCAGATCGTCCGTGATCTGGAACGCCATGCCGATTGCTTTTCCGTAAGCCTTGAGCTTCTCGCAAGTCTCCGGCGAAGCTCCGCCGACCATCGCGCCCAGTTCGCAGCAAGTCGCGAGAAAATCCGCCGTCTTCATCGCGATGCGGCGTTCGTATTCCGCCGTGTCAAGCCCCGCCTCATAAAGCGTCGAGTCCTGCAGGATCTCGCCCGCGCAAAGCCCCTGCACCAGCGAAGACAAGCCTTCGCCGACTGCCTCCGAGTATCCTTTGTTCGACACGAGCGAAAACGCCCGCGCGAACATGTGGTCACCCGTCAATACCGCAATCTGATTTCCCCATTTGGCGTTTGCCGTCGCCGCCCCGCGCCGCGTCTGCGCGCAGTCGATCACGTCGTCATGTACCAGCGACGCCATGTGGATCAACTCGATCGCCGCCGCCAGCGGCATCGCTTTCTCCTGCTCGAAGGATTCGCCCGACTTCGCCGCCAAAAGATACAGCGACGGACGAAGCCTCTTTCCTCCGGACTTCACAAGATGCATTCCGATTTCGGCGATCAGCGGCACCGGCGAAGCGAGCGCCTCGCAAAGCGCGTTTTCCAAAAGTGCAAGTTCCGGCGCAATCCAATGAAAAATATCGTTTGTCTCTCGCTTGTTTCCCATTACCTGCATCGCCGCGTTTCGTTCTTCAACTTCACGGGACGCCTCCTATTCGCGTATTATTTCTTCTTGGGAGCTTCCAGCTCTCTTTGCCATTGAATCAAATCCGCCAGCGTCACGGACTCCATGACCGACCGGATCGCGTCGTTGAGCTTCTCCCACAGCCGAAGCGTAGCGCACGACAGATGACGCGGGCACTCGTTTTTCTCCGACTCCAGACATGCCACCGGCGCGAAGCCGCCCTCGACCGACGATACGATCTCGCCCGCCGTATAATCCTCCGGCGCGCGCGTGAGCCGGTAGCCGCCCTGCGGCCCCCTGCTCGAGCGTACCTGCCCCGCCTTGTTCAGGACAGAAACAATCTGCTCCAAGTATTTTTCCGATAGCTCTTGCCGTGCTGCGATATCCTTGATGCGAACCGGTGCATCGCCCTCTGCAAGGGCGATATCCATCATCAGCCGCAAGGCGTACCTGCCACGCGTTGAAATTTTCATCGCAAAATCCTCCCGCATGCCGACTTAAAACCATATTTACTTACTACTCATACTATCCTACCATATTGGGAGCCTATTTGCACGCGAATTTTTACATTATTGATTACAGATTTAAATAAAGTGAGCTATAGGCGGACATTTGTGCTGTAACGACGCCCGCTTCGTTGAAACGCTAAATAGGATTATTTTGTCTATCGACAAAAGATGAACAATAGCGTTATGACGAGGCAACCTCGTCGAAACGCTAAAAAAGGAAAATTTTGTCTATCGACAAAATCTGAACAATGGCGTTATAATTTGGAAAGTCCATGTTCTTTGCGCTTTGTCCAAAGCGGGAACAAAGGCGGCGGTTCCGTCATCCGGAGCCCAAATCTACAGACGCAAGGAGCGAAATCTCATGACGGCATTATTCATCATCTTCTCGGCGCTCGTGCTGCTCGGCGCCGGCTACAAGTTTTACGGCTCGTGGCTCGAAAAGGAGTGGGGCGTCGATCCGACGCGGAAAACGCCCGCAATCACAAGAAAGGACGGTATCGACTATGTAGCGGCGAAGCCCGTAGTCTTGATGGGACATCATTTTTCATCCATCGCGGGCGCAGGGCCGATCAACGGACCGATCTTGGCTTCCGTCTTCGGCTGGCTGCCCGTCTTCCTCTGGTGCGTAATCGGCGGTATTTTCTTCGGCGGTCTCCAGGATTTCGGTTCGCTGGTCGCATCACTTCGCCATGACGGCAAGTCCCTTGGCGAAATCATCAGCGATACGATGGGGAAGACAGCACAGCGCCTCTTCATCGCATTCGCTTTGCTCGTCCTGATTCTCGTCATCGCATCCTTTGTGAACGTCGTTGCCGGAACGTTCTTCACCGAAGGCGACGCCTTTGGCATCACTGCCAATCCGAACGGCAACCAGGCGACGGCAATGATTTCGCTCTTATTTATCGTTCTTGCCATCGCTTACGGTTACGCAACGAACAAAATGGGCGTCGGCACAGTCCCTGCATCGATTGCCGGAATCTGCGGCATCATCGCGATTACTGTTTTCGGCCTGCATTACGGCTTCATGATGAGCCGCACGGCATGGATCGTCTTCATCGGCGTGTATATCACCATCGCATCGCTGGTGCCGGTCTGGATCTTGCTCCAGCCGCGCGACTATCTTTCCAGCTTTCTGCTTTACGCGATGATGGGCATTGCTGTCGTCGGCATTTTCGTCTCCGCATTCACGGGTTCTGCGACTTTTTCCATCCCGATGTTCACAGGCTGGGAAACGAAGCTCGGCTCGATGTTCCCCGCGCTTTTCATCACCGTCGCCTGCGGCGCGTGCTCAGGGTTCCATTCGCTGATTTCCACCGGCACCTCGTCGAAACAACTTGCCAATGAAAAAGACGCGCGTCCCATCGGCTACGGCTCCATGCTGATCGAGTCCGCCCTCGGCATCGTGTCGCTGATTGCAGTGGGCATGGTCTTTGACAAATTCACCAGCGGCGGATTCGGTTCGCCGTCGGCTGCCTTTGGCGCAGGCATTGCACTGATGTTCGGCGGAGAGGGATCTCCGGTCTACAATACGATTTACGCGCTCCTGGTCCTTGCCGTTTCCGTCTTCGCGCTGACGAGCCTCGACACCGGCACGCGCCTTAGCCGCTTCATGTTCTCCGAGCTGTTCCTGAAAACCGGCGAAGCAAATTGGCACGACGCGTCCGGTATTCGCAAAGTACTTGCGCATCCGCTGTTTGGCACCCTTTTGATGGTCACCATCGGCTGCGTACTCGGCGGCCTAAAACTCAACGCCATCTGGGGACTTTTCGGCGCAGCAAACCAGCTCCTCGCCGGTATCGCGCTGATGGCGGTCTGCGCGTGGCTCGGGCATGTACAGAAAAACAATAAGATGTTCTTCTTCCCGATGATCTTCATGCTCGCTGCGACGCTTGTAAGCCTCGTATTTACTATCCAGAAAAAGATTGCTCTGATTGGCGCGGACAAGGCCGTCTGGGGCGACTGGTTCCAGCTCGTCTTCGCCGCCGCGATGGCAATCCTCGCCGTCATCCTCGTCGTGCAGGGCGTCCAGACCTTTGCTTCGCAGAGGAAAAAACAAAGCTGAACAGGCAAAAAAATACCGCGCGGCAAACACCGCGCGGTATTTTTTTGCCTGTTCGTTTATTATCAGCAGGTGTGGCACTGATCGTACAGGCCATGCTCTTTCAAGACGCGCACCGCCGTCTCGCCCATGCTGGCGACGGTGTCCGCGACCTCGATGCCCGCGTCGTTCAGCGCTTTGATCTTGTCCGCCGCCGTGCCCTTGCCGCCGCTGATGATCGCGCCGGCGTGGCCCATGCGTTTGCCCGGAGGCGCCTGACGGCCGCTGATAAATCCGACCACCGGCTTCTTCATGTTCTCCTTGATCCACGCGGCGGCCTCTTCCTCCGCCGTACCGCCGATCTCGCCGATCATCATGACCGCCAGCGTCTCGTCGTCCTGATTGAAAGCGTCCAGCACTTCGATGAAGTCGAGCCCTTTGACCGGGTCGCCGCCGATACCGATGCAGGTCGTCTGACCGATGCCCGCCATCGTAAGCTGATAGGTAACCTCATACGTCAGGGTGCCGGAACGCGAGATGACGCCGACGTGGCCCTTCTTATGGATGTACGTCGGCAAAAGTCCGAGGCGGCACTCGTCGACGGTCAGGATGCCCGGGCAGTTCGGCCCGATGAGCTTCGTCTTGCGCGTTTTCAGATAGTGGCGCACCTTCACCATATCGAGCACGGGAATGTGCTCCGTAATGCAGCAGACGAGATCCATGCCCGCGTCCGCCGCCTCCATGATCGCATCAGCTGCGAAACGCGCCGGCACATAAATAACCGAGACGTTCGCGCCGGTCTCGCGGGCGGCGTCCGAGACGGTATTGAAAACCGGGATCGTGTCCAGCACGACCTCTCCGGCCTTGCCCGGCGACACGCCGGCAACGACGTTCGTGCCGTATTCCTTCATGATATTCGTATGAAACATCGCCTGCTTGCCTGTGACGCCCTGCACGACGACGCGGCTGTCTTTTCCAACAAAAATTCCCATATTCTCTGCCTCCTCTATATTACGGAATCGCCAACGTCAGCCTTTGATGCGCGCCTGGAGTTTCTTCTCCTTTGCGAGCTCAACGGCCAGCTTTGCGCCCTCGACCATGTTCTTCGCCATGTGAACGCCGGGAACGTTCGCTTCCTTCAGGATGCGCCGCCCTTCGTCGACGTTCGTACCGTCGAGACGCGCGATAACCGGAACACGGAGGCCGACGACTTTCGCCGCTTCGACGATACCCGCTGCGATGACGTCGCACTTGTTGATGCCGCCAAAAATATTGACGAAAACGCTGTGCACCTGATCGTCGGACTGCATAATGCGGAACGCCTCGGCAATCTTGTCCACCGTGGAGTCGCCGCCGACGTCGAGGAAGTTCGCGGGCTCGCCGCCGTAAAATTTAATGATATCCACCGTCGCCATCGCGAGACCCGCGCCGTTGACCATGCAGGCCACGTCGCCGCCGAGATTGACGTAGGAAAGAGCCGCTTTACCCGCAGCGCGTTCCTTCGGGTCTTCCTCATCGATGTCGCGGAGCGCTTCAATCTCGGGATGGCGGTAAAGCGCGCTGTCGTCGAAATTGAGTTTCGCGTCGAGAGCGACGACCTCGCCCTGCTTCGTCACGACGAGCGGATTAATCTCGGCGAGGGAACAATCCTTCGCCACGAAAGCGTTATAGAGGCACTCCATCGTCTTCGACGCCTTCGCGATCACAGACTGCTTGAAACCCATATTGTAGGCCATGCGCTTCGTCTGGAAGGGCATCAGGCCCACGCCCGGATCGATATATTCTTTGAAGATTTTTTCGGGGGTTTTAGCCGCGACTTCCTCGATTTCCATGCCGCCCTCGGCGGAGCCCATCATTACGATCTGAGCCGTCTTTCTGTCCACGGTGAGGGAAAGGTAATATTCCTTCTCGATGTCGGAACCTTCTTCAATCAGGAGGCGATGAACTTCTTTGCCCTCGGGCCCCGTCTGATGGGTCACGAGAATCCTGCCAAGAAGCGCCGAAGCATACGACTTCACCTCATCGATATTGTGCGCGAGCTTCACGCCGCCCGCCTTGCCGCGGCCGCCCGCGTGAATCTGCGCTTTGACTACGACTACGTCGGTCCCGAGGTCCTTCGCAAAACGCGCCGCCTCCTCCGGACTGAACGCCGGATTTCCCGCCGGGACCTTGACGCCGAATTCCTTGAGGATCTGCTTGCTCTGGTACTCATGAATATTCATAGACTTGCCTCCCCTGTCAATTTCACCGCCGCGCTCTCAAGGATAAGTCGGCGATGCATACACATTATTGTAGCGGATTTTACGCCCCGCGTCTACGGAAAAAAGTGGAAAATTTTCGGAAAATTTATGTATACATTTCCAAATGAAGATTGGAATTACCGCTTCAGCGGGCAGCCATTTTCTCTGCGCCTGAAGTTCTTGTATCTTCATTTCCGTTCCTTCCCTTTTCTTGCTGAATTACGGCATGAGTCTTCTCTTTCCCGGTTTGGGATGGTAAATCTGCCAATGGTAGCGGAGAGCGAAGAATCGCAAGACCGTTACCGTAAAAAAGCCGAGCCAGGACGCGACCTGCATATCGCCATGGTATTTCGCCGCCACACAGACGACGAACGCCCCCGCAACAGCGGCCACCGCATAAACGTCCGCATAAAGCACCATCGGCATTCGCTGCGCCAACAGATCGCGCAAAACGCCGCCGCCCACCGCCGTCAAAAGCCCAAGCAAAATCGGCAGCGTAAAGTGTGCGTCCTTCTGCGCCAGTCCTGTGATGACGCCTGTGACCGTAAACGCGGCAAGCCCCAGCGTATCGGACAAATGATACACGAACAGGAAGCGGCGCTTTTGTTTCGGCGCAAAGCGAAACGTTCCGTAAACGACAGAAACGACGAGTGCCGTCGCGACAGCTAGAAGAAGATTCGCCGTATTTGTCAGCGCCAACGGCGGAACAATCCCCACAAGGACGTCACGGATGATCCCTCCGCCCACCGCCGTCAAGACCGCGAGGACGACAATGCCGAAAGCGTCCATTTTCCTCGACAACCCGACCAGCGCGCCGGAAAGCGCGAAGGCTGCCGTACCGATGATGTCAAACACAACCCATGTCAACTCCAACGTCATGGGGCTTCTCCTTTCGATTGCTTTGTCGTT
>JAFZRW010000122.1 GCA_017619685.1 Schwartzia sp. (in: firmicutes) | reverse complement strand
TGAGGCAATGCTCGCGGCGATGATCGAAGTATTATCCGAACTGGACCCACAAGTGAATATCACGGTCATTTCGGCCGATCCAGAAGACACGCGGAAGCGACATGGCGTTCGTGCCGTTTCGTGGCTCTCGCTGAGCGAGATCGTCGGCGCGCTGCGTTCCGCCGATCTGCTCATTTCCGGCGGCGGCTCGCTGCTCCAAAATGTGACCAGCGGACGCAGTCTTTACTATTACCTCGGCGTGATTTGGCTTGCGGAGCGCCTCGGCGTTCCTGTCATGCTCTACGCCCAGGGCATCGGCCCCGTTTGCGGCGGCCTTGCGCGCAGCTTGATGCGTCGTATCGCGGGCAAAGCGGCGCTGATCACGGTGCGCGATCACGGCTCTTATGAAGAAATCGAGAATCTCGGAATCAAAAAGCCGCCGGTTCTCGTGACCGCCGATCCGGTGCTCGCGATCCACCCCGTCGACATTGGCATCGGGCGAGGGATTTTAAAGAAAGCGAAAGCGGATGGCGCAAAACCCGTCATTGGAGTTTCCGTTCGCGAATGGCGCGGCTGGGAGCACTACAAGCGCGTAATCGCCGAAGCGGCGGATCGAGTGGCGGAAGAACTGGACGCGCGTATCGTGTTCTTCCCGATGCAGGTGCCGGAGGACGTGCGGACGGCGGAAACTATCGCCGCGCGCATGAAGAGAAAAGCCACTGTGCTGACTGACGAATTCACGACGGGCGAGCTCCTGTCTCTTGTCGGCAATTTCGACCTCTTGCTGGCGGTGCGGCTCCATGCGCTGATCTTTGCGGGCGTGATGGGCGTGCCGATGGTGGGCGTGTCCTACGACCCGAAGATCGACCGATTCCTTTCTTCCATCGGCGAGACGGCAGCGGGAGATCTTGAGCATGTCGCCGTGGACGATATACTCGCGCGGATTCGCGAAAAGTGGGAAGGACGTGCAGGGTTCAAGAAGAAGAACGCGGAGCTTCTCTCCGATCTTCGCGGGCTGGCTGCGCAAAACGCGGAGCTCGCGCTGGAATTCATTGAAAAGCGCAAGAAAAAGAAATGAAAAGGCCGCATGGGAAAAACTCATGCGGCTTATTTGTACCTTGCGTGGGCAACAAAAAAAGGAGCCTTGCGGCTCCGTCTTTTCTGGTGCCCAAACAGCGACTCGAACGCTGGACCCCCACCATGTGACGATGGTGCTCTAACCAACTGAGCTATTTGGGCGTTTGAAGATAAAAGGGCTGGCAAGCCAGCCCGTATTCTCGTGGTGCGCTGTGCAGAAATCGAATCTGCGACCCCCACCATGTCAAGGTGATACTCTAACCAACTGAGCTAACAGCGCGTTACAACGTAAGTTATTATACACAAAGCCGCTGCTTTTGGCAATAGGAAAATGAAAATTTTTTGGCGTGTCGCGCGGTGGCTTTTCTTGATTACTGCGAAACGCTCGAAGAAGAATATTTTGCCTATGGCAAAATTTGAACAAATGCGTTATGACAAGACGCGCTCGTCTTGTCGAAACGCTTAAAGAGGAGTATTTTGCCTATGGCAAAATTTGAACAACTGCGTTATAATAAAAACGTTTTGAGGAGAGGTGTCCGAGCGGTTTAAGGAGCCGGTCTTGAAAACCGGTGATGCGGCAACGCACCGTGGGTTCGAATCCCACTCTCTCCGCCAGCGATAACAAGGCTTTCAGGCAATTCCGTCTGGAAGCCTTTTCTTGTCAATAATTGTTTTTTGCAGATATACGCCGGTAAAAAGCGATTTCCTCCCAAAATCTTCCGCATAAACTTTTTTTCAAAAAATTATTGAAAAATGCTTGCGCAGTAAAACCCTTTGCTATATAATGAGGGTGAAATAATATCAGACAAGGAGGTAATTAAAATGTTGATCGGCAGTGTGGGACTCAATACGATTGCCAATCAAACGGCGCAGGAAGGATACAGCGCAGCACACGCAGCTTCGAAAGAGGCTTCGAGGAATCTGAGCGTGTCTAATTTCGGGAGCGAGACGAAAGCGGGAACGTCCAAGTTCCAGCAGGCGAATGAGACGGCAGCTCGCGAGGGCAACAGGGCAACGGCTCATAACATGCGGGAAGTGACGACGACTTTCGAGCAGTTTGAGAAGAAACAATCGTATACGAAGAACGCTACTTTGGCGGCGATTCGTCAGAGCACGATGGACATTGCAAAGTAAGCGGATGAGTAAAAAAGCTAAGATTTATTAAAATGTTGTGGCGCAGTATGCAGACCACAACATTTTTTTTACGAGAGCACTTAACGCGCGCAAGCGTAAGCGAAGCGCAAGTTTAGTGCGACGGATACCTGCCCGCTTAATGAAGCCGAGCCGAAGGCGACGGCTGAATTTAGCGGGAATGGTTAGAGAGCACTTAAGGAACCACTGAACAAGTCTCTTTCGCCCTTGCCGGTTCTTTTTCCGTCATGCTGTGGCAGATGCCGCTCGACGTAGCGATGCTACGACTTCGCGTCATCTTTCTTGCCTGACGAAAAAATCCCTCGGCAAGGCCATAAATTGACTTATTCATTGTTTCCTTAACACGTGCAAGCGTAAGCACAGCACAAGTTTAGTGCGACGGATACCTGCCCGCCTAATGAAGCCGAGCCGGAGGCGACGGCTGAATTCAGCGGGTATGCTGACGGCTGAATTCAGCGGGTATGCTATTGTGGTAAAATAGAGATACCGAGTTTCAACATTTTTTCGGCAGGATTTTTGCTTATTCATGTGGAATTTCATTATGTTACGATATAATCTATATGCGTTAAGTTTTGGAAGGATTCAACGTAGACGCAAGACGCAAGGACGACGATATAGTTGAAGGAGGCACCGGATGGAGCCTGATTATATATATGGTGATGCTGAAAGAGAAATCGTGAAATCGGGATATGAAGCGATAGAAGCCGTCTTGGCTGGTTATGACATGAATGCAAAGCGACGATTACTGTTCTATCTTGATTGGTACATAGATCCGTACTATAAGAATGATTTGACGAACTTGTATGAGCCGCTGAAGGAACTTCTCCAGGAAATGGTAACCGCGGAAAATGAAGACGACGTCATCGCGGACGCTTTGTTCCTTTTGGAAAGCTATACGGAACCGCCGTATGAAAGGCTGAGGGAATCTATCGATATGGTGCCGCAACAGTTTTTACCGAAAGCGCGCTATCTCATAAATTTGAAAGACTGATTAAATCAATGGGTATTTTATAAAGGAGGACTAACTTATGTCAAACTTGAAAATCCGTCCGCGGCGGCTGCGTCGCTCTGAGAACATTCGCGCGATGGTGCGGGAGACGAGCCTTTCGGTGAAGGATTTCGTCTATCCGATTTTCGTCGTGCCGGGGACCCATATCAAAGAAGAGATCCCGAGTATGCCGGGGTGCTACCATTTGTCCGTCGATCAGGCGGTGGAGACGGCGAAGGAGATCGCTTCGCTCGGGATTCCGTCGGTGGAGGTCTTCGGCCTGCCCGAGTACAAGGACGAGATCGGCTCGTCGGCCTGGGATATGAAAAGCCCCGTGCAGCGCGCGATTGCCGCGATCAAGAAGGCAGTGCCGGAGCTTGTGATTGTCGGCGACGTCTGCCTTTGCCAGTATACCTCGCACGGTCATTGCGGGCGGCTCTGCGACCATGAGGTCGATAACGACGGGACGCTGCCGCTGCTCCAGAATGTGGCAGTGAGCCAAGCGCAGGCGGGCGCGGACATCATCGCGCCGTCGGATATGATGGACGGGCGCGTGGCGGCAATCCGCGACGCGCTGGACTCGAAGGGGCATCAGAACGTTTCGATCATGAGTTATGCGGTGAAGTACGCGTCGGGCTACTACGGGCCGTTCCGCGACGCGGCGGACTCCGCGCCGCAGTTCGGCGACCGCCGCGGCTATCAGATGGACCCGGGGAACGTGCGTGAGGCGATGAAAGAGGTTTCCCTCGACATCACCGAGGGCGCGGATATCATCATGGTGAAGCCGGCGCTGGCCTACCTCGATGTGGTGCGGCTCGTGCGGGACAATATCGTGCAGCCGGTGGCGGTTTACAACGTCAGCGGCGAGTATTCGATGGTCAAGGCGGCGGCGAAAAACGGCTGGATCGACGAGAAGCGCATCGTACTGGAAACACTGACGAGTATGAAACGCGCCGGCGCGGACATCATCATCACCTATCATGCGATCGACGCGGCAAAATGGCTGAAGGAGTAGGGCGTTCGCAATTGAAAAAACGCGGAAGCGGAAACCAAGGAGTAAATGACTGCTTTTAGGATAGGAGGGATTCTTATGATTGCATTGCAAGGCGTTTATAACAATGGCTGGGTGGAACTTTTAGGGAAGGCGCCGGCTGAAAAGGCAAATGTTGTCGTTGTCTTTCCGCATGAAATGAAACAGTCGGGAATGACAGAAGAAGATCGGAAACTTTTCAAGAAATTTAGTGGAAGCATCAAACGAGATATAGATGGAAAAAAGGAATTGCTGGAAGCGTTGGAGGAAAAACATGCGCGTATTGATTGACACAAATATTGCGCTTGACTGGCTGGCGCACCGTGAGCCTTTCCATGAAACAGCAGAGGCCATTATGCAGAAATGCATGGATGGAGAGAGAAAGATTTTCAAGATTCCTCGGTCCCGGCCGTATCTCCGGACAAATTTATGGAACTGATTCACGGTTGATGCGGCAAAATGGTTGAAAGGATAAGGAGAAAATTATGCTGAATCTTACAAAGTCTGCTGAGGCGTTTGCCGAGGCAAAGGAATTGATGCCGGGGGGCGTGAACAGCCCCGTGCGCTCGTATCGGAGCGTGGACTGCAATCCGCCGTTTATCGCGCGGGCGGAGGGCAGCCATATTTTTGACATCGACGGCAATGAATATATCGACTATGTCGGCTCATGGGGACCGATGGTGGTGGGCCACGCGCACCCGAAGGTCGTCGCGGCGCTGAAAGCGGCGGCGGAGCGCGGCACGAGCTACGGCGCGCCGACGCTTCTCGAATCGGAACTGGCGCGGCTTGTCAAGAGCGTCTATCCGTCCATCGAGCTCGTCCGCATGGTCAATTCCGGCACTGAGGCGACGATGAGCGCGCTGCGTCTAGCGCGGGGCTTCACGAACCGCGACAAGATCGTCAAGTTCATCGGCTGCTATCACGGCCACAGCGACGGTCTCTTGGTGGACGCGGGCTCCGGGCTTGCGACTTTCGGTGTGCCGTCCAGCCCAGGCGTCACGAAAGCGGTGGCGCAGGACACGATCACCGTGCCGTATAACGATGTCGACGCGATCACGGCGGTCATGGACAAGTACGGCGCGGAAATCGCCGCGATCATCGTGGAGCCGGTGGCGGGCAATATGGGTCTCGTGCTGCCGAAGCAGGGCTATCTCGACACGCTCCGGAAATTGACGGAAAAGCACGGCGCGCTTTTGATTTTCGACGAAGTGATGTGCGGCTTCCGCGCGTCGCTCGGCGGAGCGCAGGCGGCCTACGGCATAAAGCCGGACCTGACCTGCCTCGGAAAGATCATTGGCGGCGGCCTGCCTGTGGCGGCCTACGGCGGACGCAAGGATATCATGAGCTTCGTTTCGCCGGCGGGCCCGGTCTATCAGGCGGGAACGCTCTCCGGCAATCCTCTGGCGATGACGGCGGGCATCGAGACGCTCAAGATCCTGACGGAAGAACCGGAGCCCGGCGAGCCGGACTATACACGCAAGCTTTCGATGAAGACGAAAACGGTTGTACTTGGCCTCACGGAGCGTGCGAAAGCGGCGGGGATTCCCGTGCAGGTGCATCAGGCGGGCTCGATGTTCGGCATGTTCTTCAGCGAGAACGAGGTTTACGATTACGCGACGGCGGCGGCGGCGGATCAGGAAGCGTTCAAGGTCTGGTTCCGTGCTATGCTGGAAGAAGGGATATATCTCGCGCCGTCGCAGTTCGAGACGATTTTCATGAGCGGCGCGCACACCGACGCCGATATAGATAAGACGCTGGCGGCGGCTGAAAAAGGTTTTGCCGCGGTGAAGAAATTTTTGAAGTAAGATTTTCTTACCGCAAAAATTATTGTATAGGGAAAGGCGGCGATTTGATGAATAACTTTACCTATTGCGTTCCCACGGAAATCATATTCGGGCGCGACGCGGAGCGGCAGACGGCGGCGGCGGTGAAGCGGCACGGCGGTCGGCGCGTCTTGCTCGTGTTCGGCGGCGGCAGCGCGAAAAAGAGCGGGCTGCTCGATACGATTGAAAAGCAACTGACGATGGAGGAGATTCGCTTTGAGGAGTTTGGCGGCGCG
>JAFZRW010000121.1 GCA_017619685.1 Schwartzia sp. (in: firmicutes) | reverse complement strand
TTTGGTGGGCCCACTTGGACTCGAACCAAGGACCGGCCGGTTATGAGCCGGCTGCTCTAACCAACTGAGCTATAGGCCCGCACGTCACCAAGCAAAAGAAAAACCGCACACATACGTATGCGGGATTGAAGTCATGGAGCGGAAAACGGGACTCGGACCCGCGACCCCCACCTTGGCAAGGTGATGCTCTACCACTGAGCTACTTCCGCATTTTCCCGTCCGCCGCGCCCCGCAAGGACGCCCTCGGACTGACTTTGGATATTATATCGTGCGCAGTTTCGTTTGTCAACACTTCCAAAGATTTTTTGAATGTACGGCGAAAAAGGCTTTTTTACTTCATTTTCTCCACATTCTTTTCATGCAGGGAGTATATTATTTGGAACGAAAGGAAGCAGTAATTTCACTCGTCTATTTTCCTTTCATCAGTCTCAAATGCCCTTTTCATCTCCCTTAGCTCCGAGCGGCGCCCCCTATCGCCGCTCGGAGCTTTCTGTTTGGTCTTTTCCCGACCTTCGTTTCCAAGAAAAAACTGCCGCGCATTTTCACGCGCGGCAGTTTTTCTTCATTAAATTACACGATACCGAAGATATGAGCGACGAAGTACGCAAGCATTCCGCCGCAGAGCGGAGCGACGACAGGTACCCAAGCGTAGCTCCAGTCAGATTCAGCTTTGTTCGGAATCGGCACGAGAAGATGCGCGATACGCGGACCGAGATCGCGGGCCGCGTTCATCGCGTAACCGGTGGGACCGCCGAGCGAAAGGCCCAGCGCCCAAATCAGCATGGCGACAAGGTACGGGCCGAAGCCTGCAGGCAGCGGGCCGTTCGGTTTCGCGAAAATCATCCAGATAACGAACATCAGGAAGAACGTCGCAATCGCCTCGGCGATGAAGTTCGCCGGAATATTGCGAACCGCCGGAGCCGTGCAGAAAACGCCGCGCTTCGTCGGTCCGTCTTCCGTCTCCGCCCAGTGCGGCAGATACGCCAGCCAGACGATGATGCCGCCGGCGACGCCGCCCGCGATTTGAATCAGCGACGTGGCGATGCACTGCGGAAGCGAATAGGTGCCGGCCAACGTTTTCGCCAAGGTAACGGAGGGATTGAGGTCCGCCTGGGGAGCGCCGAGCGCTACCGAAGTGTAAACGCCGAGCAGCACCGCAAAAGCCCAGCCCGTCGTCGTGCAGATCCAGCCGCCGCCGTTTCCGCAAGTCTTTTTCAATGCCATGTTCGCGTTGACACCGCAGCCGAATACGATCAGCACCAAAGTACCCATAAATTCGCCAAGCAAATTATCCATAATTTTATCTCCTTTATATTATGATAGTTTTCTCTTGTCGAAAAATCATTCTTCATCCAGCCAATGCATCGCGTGCTTGACCGCCTTGCGCCAGCCTTTGTAAAGGCCGTCCGCCTCGTCTTTCGACATTTTCGGCTCAAAGCGAAGGTCGAGCTTCCAGCTCTTCTTGAGCTCTTTCTTCGACGACCAGACGCCCGTCGCAAGCCCGGCCAAATAAGCCGCGCCCATCGCCGTCGTCTCGATGCACTGCGGACGCTCAACCGGAACGCCGAGAATATCCGCCTGGAACTGCATCAGCATATTGTTCGCCACAGCGCCGCCGTCCACCTTCAGCGAAGCGAGCCGAATCTTGGAATCGGCTTCCATCGCAGAAAGCACGTCGCGGGTCTGATACGCCATCGAATCCAGCGTTGCGCGGACAATATGCCCTTTCGTCGTGCCGCGGGTCAAGCCGATAATCATGCCGCGCGCGCTCATATCCCAGTACGGTGCGCCGAGCCCGACAAAAGCCGGCACAACGTAAACGCCGCCCGCGTCCGGTACGCGCTTCGCCACCCACTCGGAATCCGGCGCGGCGTCAATGATACGCAACCCGTCGCGCAGCCATTGAATCGCGGAGCCCGCGACAAAAATCGAGCCTTCCAACGCGTACTCGACTTTTCCGTCCACGCCCCACGCGATCGTGGTCACGAGGCCGTTTTTCGACTCGTGAATTTTCGTGCCGGTATTCATCAGCATGAAGCAGCCCGTGCCGTATGTATTTTTCGCCATACCCGGCTCGAAGCAGTTTTGCCCGAAGAGCGCCGCCTGCTGGTCGCCCGCTGCGCCCGCAATGGGAACCGGCCCGCCGATCACCTTCGGGTCCGTCTCGCCGTAAACCTCGCTGGACGCGCGCACCTCCGGCAGCATCGAAGTCGGAACGGTCAGATAGCGAAGCAGATCTTCGTCCCATTTCAACTCATGGATATTGTACATCAACGTGCGGGACGCATTGGAATAATCCGTGACATGTACTCTGCCGCCCGTCAGTTTCCAGATCAGCCAGCAATCGATCGTGCCGAAAAGAAGATCCCCCTTCTCCGCAGCCGCCCGCGCGCCGTCCACATGATCGAGAATCCATTTGACTTTTGTTCCGGAAAAATACGCGTCGATTACGAGCCCCGTCTTATGATGGAACTCGTCGGAAAGCCCCTGCCGCTTCAAGTCTTCGCAGATGTCTGCCGTCTGCCGCGATTGCCAGACAATCGCGTTATAGACAGGACGTCCGGTATTCTTATCCCAAACCACCGCCGTCTCGCGCTGATTCGTAATACCGATTGCGGAAAGACTGCCGGCCGTAAGATTTGCCTTTTCCAACGCTTCCTTCATGACCGTGACCATCGAGCTCCAGATTTCCTCGGCGTCGTGCTCCACCCAGCCCGGCTCAGGGAAATGCTGCGTGAACTCTTTCTGCGAGACGCCGACAATCCGCGACTCCTCATCGAAGATAATCGCCCGATTGCTTGTCGTTCCGGCGTCCAGCGCCATCACGTACTTTGCCATTGGTGAATCCCTCCCATTTCATATAATCAGGAAACGAACTTGTGCGGCACATGCGCCGCTCATGTATTCATTATACGTTTTGGAAAATGAATTTTCAACATTTTTCAGTCATTTTGGAAATTTTCTTCTATGATTATCCTTTTGTGAAATTTAATAGATTGCTTTTCCTACCTTTTATAAAATATGTATAAAAATGAAACAATTCGTGATACAATACAAAGAGTACTAAATCTGAACATAAAATGAGAGGCGAAGATTCAATGGCAAGTCGAGGCGTCTGGGCGGAGATCGACCTTTCCGCGCTCAGGCATAATATTTCCCTTATAAAAAACCGCATCGCGAAAGGCGCACGTTTCTGCGCCGTCGTCAAAGCGGACGCATACGGCCACGGCGCGATCGCCGTGGCGCGGGAAGCGGTGGCGATGGGCGCTGACTATCTCGCCGTGGCGGTGTTGTCAGAAGCGGTAGAGCTCAGGCGCGCTGGCTTCACGACGCCGATTCTCGTGTTGGGCGCGACGCAGTTTGAGGAAGCGGACACCGTCGTGGATTTTGGCGTGACGCAGGCAGTATTTTCCCGCGAAGCGGCGGAGGCGATCTCGGCGGCGGCGGCGCGGCGCGGCGTTCGCGCAAAAGTACATCTCGCCGTCGACACGGGCATGGGGCGTATCGGCGTCCGGCCCGAAGAAGCCGGCGCGCTCGCAAAAGAAATCTCGGCGCTGCCGAACCTTGAACTCGAGGGCATGTTTTCCCATTTCGCGCTCGCCGACGCGACCGACAAAACTTTCGCAAAGGAACAATTCGCACGTTTCCAAACGGCGATGGAAGACGTAAAAGCGCACGGCGTCGAGATTCCGATTTGCCATATCGCGAACTCCGCCGCGATTCTCGACATGCCGGAGACGCACCTCGATATGGCGCGGGCAGGCATCATCCTGTATGGTCTCGCGCCCTCGGACGAAGTCGGCCACGACGCGGGACTTCAGCCGGTCATGTCCGTCAAAGCGCGGCTCACTCATGTCAAGACGCTGCACGCGGGGGAAACCGTCAGCTACGGCTGCACGTTCCGCGCGTCGAAGGACGTGCGCGTCGGCACGCTGCCGCTGGGCTACGCCGACGGCTATACGCGGCTTTACGCGGGCAAAGCAAAAGTCGATTTCCATGGCAAGCTGCTGCCCATCGTCGGACGTATTTGCATGGATCAATGCATGGTCGAACTGACCGGCGCGAAAAACGCCGCCGTCGGCGACACGGTCACGGTGATGGGAGACGATCTGCTCTCGGCGGACGCGCTGGCAGCCTGGCTCGGCACGATAAATTACGAAGTCGTCTGCATGTTCTCTCCGCGCGTTCCGCGCGTTTATGTGGAATGAACTTAAATAATATATAAACAGGAGGAAAGAAACTATGGAGTTTTCAAAGTATCTGAAGGAGTACCCGGACAAAGACGGGAAATTCGGCTCTTACGGCGGCGCGTATCTGCCCGAGCAGCTGGTACCCGCGATGAAGGACATCGAGCAGGCGTATCTGACGATTTGTCATTCGTCGCAGTTCATCAACGAGCTGCGGAGAATACGCAAAGAGTTTCAGGGCCGTCCGACGCCGGTCTACCATTGCGAACGGCTTTCCCGCATGATCGGCAACTGCCAGATTTATTTGAAGCGCGAAGACCTTAACCATTCCGGCGCGCACAAGCTCAATCACTGCATGGGCGAAGGCCTCCTGGCGAAATTCATGGGCAAGAAGCGCATCATCGCCGAGACCGGCGCTGGCCAGCACGGCGTGGCGCTGGCGACGGCGGCGGCGTTCTTTGGCCTCGACTGCACGATTTACATGGGCGAAGTGGATATCGCGAAGCAGGCGCCGAACGTGGCGCGCATGAAGGTACTCGGCGCAAATGTCGTGCCGGTCTCCCGCGGACTCAAGACGCTGAAAGAGGCCGTCGACGCGGCCTTCGAGGATTATCTCGAAAACTATGAGGATACGATCTACTGCATCGGCTCGGCCGTCGGACCTCATCCGTTCCCGATGATGGTCCGCGATTTCCAGACTGTCGTCGGCGTAGAAGCGCGCGAGCAGTTCCAGGAGATGATGGGCTTCCTGCCCGACGTGGTGACGGCTTGCGTCGGCGGCGGCAGCAACTCCATCGGCATGTTCGTACCGTTCCTGAACGATCCCGTCGAGATCGTCGGCGTCGAACCGCTGGGGCGCGGAGAAAAGATGGGCGATCATGCGGCTTCGATGACGTACGGTTCCAAAGGCGTCATGCACGGTTTCGACAGCATCATGCTGAAGGACGAGAAAGGCGAGCCGGCACCGGTTTATTCTATCGCCAGCGGTCTCGATTATCCGTCCGTCGGGCCGGAGCACGCGTTCCTGCGCGAAGTGGGCCGCGTCAAATACGACGTCGCCACCGACGAGGAAGCTGTGGACGCGTTCTTCAAGCTGTCCCGCTACGAAGGCATCATCCCGGCTCTCGAAAGTTCCCACGCCGTCGCTTACGCGATGCGCCGTGCGAAAGAGATGAACACCGGATCGATCCTCGTCAATCTCAGCGGCCGCGGCGACAAAGACCTCGACTATGTCATCGAGAAATACGGTTTTGGAGAGAAGTACAAGGATTTCAAGTAACGCGAAGCAAAAAATCGTATAATATTTGCGCAGGCAATCTATGAAACAATGAGAGGCAGGGGGTACATCATGAGTTTGTTGAACAACGTCAAGGTTTCTGCGAAAATCATGATTCTCGTCTTGATCGCGGCCATCGGCATGGCGGCCATCGGTTACAAGGGATACTCCACCATCAACCAGTCAAAAGACGGTATGGCGGTCATCTACAATCAAAGCCTCCAGCAAGTACAGGAAATCGGCGAAACGAAGTACCTGATGCGCGACATGCAGTCCCGCGCAATCCTCGCCATGGTAGCGACGACGAAGGAACGTCATGACGACCTTCGGAACGACGCCAACGAAATCCAGAAAAATTTTGAAAAGCATTGGGCGCTTTTCGAGAAAGCTTCTGAAGGCCAGCCGGGCGCCGCAGAAAAGAGCGCAAATGTCCGCAAGGCCTGGAAGAACTTCTATGACACCATGTCCGACATCATGAAGCTCTGCGCCGACGGAAAACTGCCCGACGCGCAAAAGCTGTACAGCTCCAAGGGCGGACAGATTACGACGGATCTCAGGAAACCTCTCGAAGCGCTGCAAAAAGAAGCGCAGGAAACGGCGAAGGCCATCGACGAGGAAACCGAGTCCGCCGCTGCCGCCGCCGCGACAATGATGGTAACGATGAGCGTCGCCTGCCTGATAATTCTTTTTGTCATCGGCATGGGAATTGCAAAGGCCATCACCAGTCCGCTGGAAGTCATGATGGACGTTTGCGAGCATTTGAAGAGCGGCGATTTCCGCAAGACGCCGATGAACATCGAACGCGGCGACGAGTTCGGCACGATGGCGGGCGTCGTCTCCGCAATGCGCGACGGCCTGAATCAACTGATGGTCCAGACCCACGACTCGACGCAGCAAATTGCCGCCGCGTCGGAAGAATTGACTGCCAGCGCAGGCCAATCCGCCGAAGCGTCGAATCAGGTGGCGCAGTCCGTCACCGAGGCGGCGGCCGCCGTCGTCGAGCAACAGGGCGGCGTATCGACAAGTATCGAAGCCGTCGGACAAGTGGCGCAATCGGTAGACGCGATCCGTGTGAAAGCCGGAAACGTAGCCCAACGCTCCGACTCCGCCGCAGAATACGCGACGGCGGGCAGCGAAGCCATCGGGAAATCCGTCGCACAGATCGAGAGCGTCGAACGCACCGTGCAGGAATCCTCCTCGATGGTGGACAAACTCGGCGAACGCTCGCAGGAAATCGGTCAGATCGTCGAGACGATCTCGGGCATCGCCAGCCAGACAAACCTCCTCGCGCTGAACGCAGCCATCGAGGCAGCGCGCGCAGGCGAACACGGCCGCGGCTTTGCCGTCGTCGCCGAAGAAGTCCGAAAGCTCGCCGAACAGTCCGGCGACGCGGCACAGCAGATTGCCGATCTGATTCGGAGCATTCAGGACGACACCCGCTCCGCCGTCAGTTCCATGCAGCTTGGTTCCACGGCGGTTGCCGAAGGTGCCCGCTCCGTCAGCGCGCTGCGCGAGACTTTCGAGCATATCGAGCAGCTTGTCAACGAAGTTCGCCAGGAAGCGCAAGCTATGGCGGGCGAAGTCAACCAAGCCGCCCGTGACGCCAATCAAATTTCGACGGAGATCGACAACATCGCAAAGCAAGGGCAGCGCGTTTCGGACGAAATGCAGACGGTCAGTGCGGCGACGCAGGAACAGTCCGCTTCCGCAAGCGAGATTGCCCGCGCCAGCGACGAACTTTCCCGCCTTGCCGATGGACTCCAGACTTCGCTGAAGCAATTCAAATATTAAGGAAACACCGAATAAGTCCCTTTCGCCCTTGCCGGTTCTTTTTCCGTCATGCTGCGGCAGATGCCGCTCGACGTAGCGATGCTACGACTTCGCGCCATCTTTCTTGCCTGACGAAAAAATCCCTCGGCAAGGCCATAAATTGACTTAATCGTTGTTTCCTTAAAGGACAAAACAAAAAGGCTTCGGGGCCGACAACATGCCACTGGCATGTTGCCGCCTCGAAGCCTTTATTTTTCTTATGGAGCGGGCAAGCGGAATCGAACCGCCCTCTAAAGCTTGGGAAGCTTTCATTCTACCGATGAACTATGCCCGCATCGACTTCACTAATATATCACAAACCGGAAGTCAGGGCAAGGAATTTTTGCCCTCGATTCACGCAGAGCGCTTTTCCTCAAGGACTTCGATTTCCGGGCGCACGCCCTCAGTGATACATTCTTTCGTAATCAATATACGGCGCGGTTCGTCCGTCTTCGGAATGTCAAACATCACGTCGAGCATGACGTCCTCGATGATGCCCTTCAGACTGCGCGCGCCGGTCTTGCGTTCGATGGCCTTCTTCGCAACGGCCCGAAGCGCGTCCTCCTCAAAGGAAAGCTCCACGCCGTCCATTTCGAGGAGTTTCTCATACTGGCGAACCGGCGCGTTTACCGGCTCAGTCAGGATTCGCAGGAGCGCGTCCTCGTCCAGCGACTCCAGCGTGCAGATGACCGGCAGACGCCCGATGATCTCGGGAATGATGCCGTATTTCATCAAGTCCTCCGGCGTGACCTGATGAATCAACTCGTCGAACTTCGGCTTTTCATTTTCGCCTTCGACTCTCGCGCCAAACCCGATATTCGCGTCGGATTTCTGCAGGCGCTTCGCGATAATTTGGTCGATGCCGACGAAAGCGCCGCCGACGATGAACAGGATGTTCTTCGTGTCGACTTTGATAGTCGGCGCTTCCGGGTGCTTGCGCTGGCCGCGGGCGGTAAACTCAACGACGCTGCCCTCCAGCATCTTCAGGAGCGACTGCTGCACGCCTTCATGTCCCGGATCGGCGGTGATGGAATTGTTCTCGCCGGATTTCCGTGCAATCTTGTCGAATTCGTCAAGGTAAATGATACCGTGCTCCGTCCGCTCGAGGTCCTTGT
>JAFZRW010000120.1 GCA_017619685.1 Schwartzia sp. (in: firmicutes) | reverse complement strand
GCGCACGATCACCAAATGTTTCATGGCAGATACCTCTCAGTCGATCAATCAGTTTGCTTCGTACGGACGCACGCGCAGCCGCAGCCCGCGCGATTCGCAGAGCGCCCGGCAACGCGCGATTTCGCCGTCGTCTTCTACGTGGTCGACGACGGTGAGTACGACGTCCGGCACATAGGCTTTCGCGTGCTCCGCGAAGGAGAGCATCGCGTCAAAAGACGGCAGGCCGAAACGGTTCCGCGTCAGCTCGAAATACCGTTCGGCGTTTGACGCGTTCAGGCTGATGGAGATCGTGTCGAGCAGCCCGTCGAAGTCCGGCGCGGTGTCGCGCCCGTAAAAGAGGTCGGAGAGTCCGTTCGTATTGAGCCGCGTTTTCGCGTCCGGGTGTTCCGCGCGAATCCAGCGAAGCAGATTTGTCAAAGTTTCAAGCCGCATGGTCGGCTCTCCAAAGCCGCAGAATACGATTTCGGAGACGTTTTCCCAGGGCAGCGCGGAAAGCGCCGCGCGCACGTCCTCTTCCGGCGGTTCGCTTTTGAGCCAGAGCGAGTGCTCTTCCGCCATATTTTTCAGCGAGCGCAGGCAAAAGGTGCAGGCGCAGGTGCATTGGTTTGTCAGGTTCACATAAAAGCCGCGCTTCCCTTCCGGGTGCAGCTCGAGGCTTTCCGCCGGTTCGACGTATCTGCCGCCCGGCTCTACCGCGTAAACGATCATTCGTTGTCGTTCCTTTCTTATCTTATGCCGACCTATTTTACCCGCCGCAGGCGCGATCTTTCAGGGACGGGTTTTGGTTCTTCCGCCGAATCGACGACGGCGGGTTTGTTTTTCGTGTTCCTGACGCCGATACTGAACAGGACGCCCGTGACGAACATGCTGACGAACAGCGAAGTGCCGCCGTAGCTGATAAACGGCAGCGGCACGCCGACGACGGGGAGACAGCCGGAGATCATCAAAAGATTGATGAGCGCCTGTCCGACGATCAGCATCGTCATGCCGAAAGCGAGCATCTGTCCCAGCGGGTCCTTGGTATTGTTCGCGATCCGGATCCCGTAGTAGGCGATCATCGCGAACAGGAACAGCACGAGAAGCGCGCCGACGAATCCGGTCTCCTGGCACCAGACGGAAAATGCGAAGTCGGTGTGCGCTTCCGGCAGATAATGGTATTTGCTGACGCCCATGCCCATGCCCATGCCGAAAAGTCCGCCCGAGCCGATAGCCTGGAGCGACTGCACGCTTTGGTAGCCGGTGCCCTGCGCGTCCATCCACGGGTTGAAAAGCGCCATGACGCGCCGCAAGCGGTACGGCTGCACTAAGCACAGGAGCGCGCCGCCCGCAAAGCCGCCGAGGAGCAGCTTGATCTTTGTCGTTTTTTTCATATTGGAGCAGAACAGCATCAACAGCGGAATCCCGCAGATGATCATCGCCGTTCCCATATCCGGCTCGATCTCGACGAGGAGGCCCATCAGGCCGATCATGTAAATCTCGTTGTGGAGGAAATTGCACCGCATACCGTGTTTTACGCGCCATGCGATATAATGCGCTTCCAGGAAGATGGCCGCCGGTTTTGCGAGTTCGGCGGGCTGCAGTTGGAAAGGCCCGAGAGCAAGCCAGCGCTGTGCGCCGTTGACTTCGACGCCGATCAGGAGCACCGCGCCGAGCAGCGTGACGACGAGAGCAAAGCCCATCTTTCGGCATTTCGTGAGCAGATGATAGTCGATGCAGCCGATCAGGAAGCAAACGAAGCCGACGCCGATATTGAGCCCCTGTTTTCTCAGGAAAAAGTACGGATCGTCGTAATTCGCGCTTGCGACGACGAAGCTGGAGCTGAAGATGTTGAGCGTTCCGATCATCAGGAGAACGATGGTCACGCCGAGAATCGCTTCGTAGTCGCTCATCCAGAAGCGCCATTGGCTGCGCGTTTCGGTCATGGCGTTTTCGCCTCCTTTGCGGCGTTTTCCGCCTCGGGCGGCTTTCGGTACGTCGCTGCGTAAATCTGGTCGAGCTGTTCCTTCTCGCGCATGGGCGCAAAGAAATACCATGGCGCGCGCGGCGCCTTGCCGTATTTCGCGATAAAGGAAGGAATATAATGAAGGAAAAGGCGCGCCGCGCCTTCGGTGTCGTATGCCGCGTCGTGGAATTTGTCCTCGGCGTAAGAGAGCCCCGCGTGCTCCATGCAGAGCTGGAGCGACGGCTCGTTGGCGACGCCGCGGTCAAACCGCACCGCCATCGTGAGGTCGACAATGTCGCGGTGCAGCGATTCCTCCGGAAAGCCGCATCGCTGGAACATGCCGCGCAGAGAAACCAGATCGTTGTGCAGGGCGTTGCCCGCAAAGCAACCGCCCTGTGCGAGGAAATCGAAAATCTTTTTCGCGGCTTCGTCCTCGGGAATGCCGTGCTGCCTGAGGAATGCGTCCGTCAAGTGCGTGAGCTCTGCGACGTAGCGCGAGAGTTTCGGCTTCTGACGCACATAGAAAGAAAGCTCCTTCGTCTCGATGGTTCCGTCCGGCAGGAGCGAGAGCCGCCGCCCCGCAAACTGGATTGGGCGCTCGTAATTCATTTCCAGGTCGAAAACCGTCACGGGGAAACATTTGCGGTATTCCTGCAGCGCTTCCTCTTTCGATATCGGATGCGGCAGGAAATCGTTGGGGCGGAAACGGTCGGGATTTGCCTCATGGAAGGTTTTCATGGCGTCGTAAATTTTCGCGGTCTTTTCCTCCGCGCGGAATACGAGCGCATGCGCCCAGTCCTTCGGCGCGAGCTTCGACGACAGCGCGACGAAGACGACTTCGCCTTCACGGGGCAGGCGAGCTCGTCCGCAGACGACGCAAACCGTCGCCGCCGTGAGCGGGCCGAATTCCGTCTCATAGGCGCGTTTCTCCGTGCGAAAAGTCGCTGTGCGGCCGGAGACGCGAGGCAAGAAAAGTTCCGATTTTACGAGATAACGAACAAGATGGGAATACAGACGGAAAAGCTGTTTCGGCAACGGAAAAAGCGCCCGTCCCGAAAACGTCAGCACAGGCTCGGATATGCCCGTAGCTGTGCGACCGCGAAGCTCTCCCATAAGTACCTCCTTGCCAAGTCTTTAACCGTCATGCCTCCCTGCCTAAAAATCCTTCGGCAAGGAGTGAATTGATTATTTCTCATATCAGAGCAATCTTTAGTGTAACAGAAATCCGTCTTTTTTTCCAGCGCCAAAAAGCCCCGCGCGAATCGTCAGAATGTCGCGCAGGGCCTTTTTTTATATATTTATTTATATATCTGAGAGCGTCGATTTTACAAATTCCGCATATTTCGCGCGCGTTTCGCCGGTGCTGTTCTTGATCGCCCAGCGCAGCACGCCGATATTCTGCTCGTAGTTCGGCGCGTCCGGCGTCAGAGGAAGCTCGCCGTTCACGAATTGGTCGGCGACTTTGAAACGTACGCGGTTCAGGAGTTTCTGGACGGTGGCGGGCCCCATTTGAAATTCTTTTGCAATGGCGCGAATCGTTTTGCCGCCGTACACATGGTAAACGAATATTTCCTGTCCTTCCCGGTCGGGGTCGTATTTCGCGGGGCGGCCCGGCGGCTTTTCCGCCGACCAATGCTTGAGCGCCATGCGGATTGCCTCGATCCCTTCTTTATCGATGGGCATTTCGCGGAGTTCTTCCATGCGGTTCCTGGCATGGTCCAGGGAAATGCTCTCCAGGATGCGCCACTGTTCTTCTTCCAAAGCCAGAAGCAGGAGATAGCCTTTGCGGTCGTCACGGTGCAGGACGTAGAGCGTATCGAAATCCACGATTCGACGTGCCAGCCGCTTGCGCGCCATCATTTCTGCGTTGTCCAGTTCCAGCTTCATTGAACTCATCTTTCTGCTCCCGCCTTTGTTTTCATATAAAACTGCGTTTTGGAATTTTAATGGGGGTTAATATTGATAACAACTATGAATAATATATACGACTTTTTATTGAAACGCAAGCTTTTTATAGCATCATTCGGGGAAGAATTCCCGCAGGACTTCGTCCGGTTCCGATTTTCCGAGGAACGAGCCGACAAGGAACAGGACGAGGGAAAGGGAGATACCGATGGTGATTTGGTGCAGGCCCATGATCTTGAAGCCGAGTCCCTGCGCGAGGCAGTAAATGAAAGTGCCGCCACCCATGGAAAGGAAAGCGCCGAGACGGTTTGCCCGCCGCCAGAAAAGGCCGAACAGGAGCGTCCAGAAAAATGCCGTTTCCAGTCCGCCGAACGCGAACATGTTGATGAGCCAAATCAGGCTCGGCGGCGTCAGCGCAATCAGGAAGACCGCTGCGCCGAGGGCGGCTGTGACCACCATGCTGAGCCGGCGGAGGGACGCGTCGGAAGCCGTTTCGCCGTGAGATTCCCGATAGTGCAGATAGACGTCTTTGACGATGGCAGAGGAGCCGACGAGAAGCAGGCTCGAGATCGTCGAGATGGAGGCCGAGATAGGCCCGACGATGGCGAGACCGATGAGCCAGGGCGGCATGACGGTCGCGATGGTCGACGGGATAATATTGTCGATGCCGCCGTAGCTTGCCGCAGGACCGGTCAGTACGCCGTGGGCGAGAATGCCCGTGAAGTTTACGCCGATGTTCATGAATCCCACGACGACGGTACCGATGATCATCGCGCGGTGAAGGCTCTTCGTGTCGCGGTAGCTGATGCCGCGGACGACGGACTGAGGCAGCGCGATGGTGCAGATCCCGACGAGGATCCACTGGGTCAGGTAAAGGCCTGCGGGCATGTCGCCGCCGGAGAAAGGCTCCAGCATTTTCGGCTCGTTCGTCGCGATGTGGTTCATGATCGTCGCGTAGCCGTCGCCCGCGTCCAGAACGTAATTAAAGAGCAGCACGATGCCGATCATCATCATGATCGCGCAGAGGGCGTCGGTGATGGCCACCGCCCGGAAGCCGCCGATGGTCGTATAGGCGACCACCGCGAGACCGAACAATAAAAGCCCCGCCTCGTAGCTGTAGCCGGTCACGGCGGCGAAGAGCTTCGCGCCGCCGACGAATTGCGCGGTCATCGTCGCGCAGAAAAAGAGCACGATGATGAAAGCCGCCATCGCCGCCAATGCGTCGGAGCGAAAGCGCCGCCGCAGAATGTCGACTACCGTTACCGCGTTGAATTTTCGTGCGAGGAGCGCGACGCGTTTTCCGAAAATGCCCAATACGAGAAAGACGGCCGTGACCTGTACCACGGCCATGTAAATCCAGCCGAAGCCGACGCTCCATGCCATGCCCGGGCCGCCGACGAAAGAGCTGACCGAGCTGTAGGTCGCGACAGTGGTCATTGCCAATACGAAGCCGCCGAGGTCGCGGTTGCCGACGAAATATTGCCGCAGGAACCCGCCTTCGCCCGTCCGGGTCTGCCAGCGTACGAAGCAGCTGACGCCCAGCATCAGCGCCATGAACAGCGCAAGGGGCAAAAGCGCTTCCGGACGTCCTGTCTCAGTCATGGCTCTCTTCCTCCAAATCCATATCCCGGAACACCCATTTCGTCAGCGCCCAGACCAGCGCGATCGCGAAAATCCAAACGCCCACGGTGGACGCCGCCGCCCACAGCGGCAAATGGAAAATCGTCGACGAACTTCCCGCAAGGCCGAAGCCGGCGAAAAGCCAAAAGACGATCAAAAGCAGCAGCGCGACGCCTGTCGCCGCCGCTTCCCGGCAGACCTGCCGATATTTCTCTTTTTCCGTCATGTTCCCACCCCATACGCAAGATTTGTTTCATAATACTATAGATAACGCCTATGTACAAGCTGTTTCCAATCAGCGTTTTCCGACATACGTTTCCACGCGCATCGAATGGCCGTCTGTGCGGAAGACGATCGCGCCGTCTTTGTCGGTGCGGTACGTTTCTGCGCCGGCGGTTTTGAGCGCGGCCAGTGTTTCCGCCGCCGGGTGTCCGAATCGATTGCCGGCACCGACGTCGACGACGGCCCAGCGAGGCGCGACTGCGGAGAGGAACGGCTCCGACGTGGAAGTTTTCGAGCCGTGATGGGCGACTTTCAGTACCGTACTCCGGAGCAGCTCCGGCGATTTTTTCAAAAGCTGCGCTTCCTGCTCTTTTTCGAGGTCGCCGGTGAAAAGGAACGACGCGCGCCCGTAAGACACGCGGTAGACGTTGCTCGATTCGTTGCCGGAGCGTCTGCGTTTCGAGGCGTCCGGCGCGAACAATACGTCGACGGTTACGCCGTCCAATGTCAGGCGCGTTCCTTCTTCTGCGGCAATAAACGGCGTCGCCGCCATTTCCGCCGCCGAAAGACCGAGAGACGCTTGGTAAGCCGCCGGCCCTTCCGCCGCCGTCAGCACGCGTCCGACGGGAAGCTGCCGCAAAACGCCCGCAAGACCCGCTGCGTGATCTTCGTGGGCGTGCGTCAAGAATACGGCGTCGAGAGAAGAGACGCCGTACTGCAAAAGATACGGTACGTCGACGCGCCCGCCTACGTCGAATACGCCGTCCCGCACGCCGCCCGCGTCGATCATGATCGCGTGCCCGTGGGGCGTTACGACGAGGGCAGCGTCGCCCTGTCCGACGTCGATGAAGTGGACGGCAATTTCCGGCGAGCGAAGCGCGGCGCGGGCGGCCGGCGCCAAGAGAAGCAGGGATAGACCGACGGAAACGCCCCGCCATGGAAGCGCCCGCAGACGAACGATGACGTCCCGGCGCGTTTCCGGGCCTTGCGCGGCGAAAAGAAGGAGCGCGTAATAGATCGCCGCTGCGTATATATTCACGGGCGGCAGATAGACGCGGGAAAACGGCAGCGCGGCCAGCGCCCGCGTCAGTTCATACGAGAGACCGAGCAAGAGGCTGTCCATCGCAAAAACGATACGGGCGAGAAATGGAAGGACGAGCGCGAGAAGGCCGGCGAAAAGTGCTGCGACCATCAAGAACTCGAGAATCGGGACGACGAGAAGATTCGCGACAAGCGACGAAAGGGAAACGACATGGAAGTACCACGCGCAAATCGGCAGCGTTGCGAGCTGTGCGCCCAGCGTCAGCGCGAAGCCGTCCCGCAGAGCCCGGGGCAGCGGCGCGAAAACGCTCCATTCGCGCAAACGAGGCGAAAGGCAGAGGAGGCCCGCCGTCGCCGCGAAAGAAAGCTGAAAGCTGACGTCGAAGAGCAAGAGCGGCGAGACGAAAAGCATGGCAAGAGCGACGATAATGAGAATGCGCCGCCCGTCGTATTCTCGTCCGCTCGCCAGCGCGAAAAAGGTCAGGCCGCCCATGATCGCCGCGCGTACGGCGGGCGCGACAAAGCCCGAAAGCGCCGCGTAGCCGAATACCGCAAAGGCGACCGCCACCGCCGCAAACTCGCGCCGCAGGGAAAACGCCGACGCGAGCCATGCGACGAGTCCGGCGAGCAAAGTGACATGGGAGCCGGAAACAGACAGGATATGAACGAGCCCTGTTGTAGTGAACGCTTCGACCAGCTCGGGGCGCAGTCCTTCGTAACCGCCGAACACCATAGCGAATACCGCCGCCGCATCGCTTTCCGGCATCGCCTCGCGCATTTTCGCGCGGTAGTGTGCGCGGACGTCTTCGACGCTTCGCAGGAAACCGCCCGACTGCGGCGTGACCGTGACGCCTGCTTTGCCCGCGTGCAGTCGTGCTGTGACGCCCCGTGCCCGCATCAGCCGTTCTATGTCGATCATGCCCGGATTTTTGTAGCCGCGTATTTTGAGGACGCGTCCCTGCGCCGTGATGCGGTCGCCGGTTCGCGCCGTGATTTCCGTTTCGCTTTTCGCCGCGGCGTAAACGTACAATCCGCCTGTCGTTTCCGCTGTGTTCGTACGCCGGACGTCGACGAGATAACGGACACGCACGCCTTCGGACGTCGGCGTGATCTGCGGCGCTTCGCGCAGTATGCCGGACACTTGCGCCGGTTTCCCGTCCCATCGCGAAATGTCGTCCGCCGACAGAGGCAATACCGTCAAAGCGCGCGTCATACCGAGCACAAAAAAGAGGAGCGCCGCCGCTCCCCAGATGCGCGCGCTCCCTGTGAGAACGAGGCGCGCCGACCAAAGCAAAAGTACGATCCCGGCAAAGAGAAGCCCGGCAAATGCAAAAGGCGGAACGCCTTCCGAAAATCGCTCCGCTGCAAGAATGCCGAGTATCGAAGAAAAAAGCAGCACGCAAAGAAACGAAAGCTGCTGCTGCCCGATTTTCATACCTGCACCTCTTTTACAGTTCCGCTTTTTCACGGATCTT
>JAFZRW010000119.1 GCA_017619685.1 Schwartzia sp. (in: firmicutes) | reverse complement strand
TCCTCCACGTCCTCATAATTCGGCGCGATACACATGAGCCCCGTCAAGTGCACGTTCTTCATCATGTCGGCTTTTTGCAGCAGGATCGGCAAGTCTTCCTTGTAGATTCCGAACTTGCTGTCTTCCTTGGCCAGATTGACCTGGATCAGGATGTCCTGCACCTTGTGGATTTTCTGCGCGGCTTCGTTCACCGCATCCAAAAGATGCTCGCTGTCCACGGAATGGATCAGGTCGAAAAGCCGCACGGCCTGCTTTGCCTTGTTCGTCTGCAAATGCCCGATCAAATGCCAGGTAACGTCGCGGTCGAGCGTCTCTTTTTTCTGCGCCGCTTCCTGCACACGGTTCTCTCCGATGATGGTGGCGCCCGCGTCAATCGCCTCGCGCATGGCCTCTACGCCGTGATTTTTCGTCACGGCGATGAGTCCGACGGGCTCGTCTTTTCCCGCGCGCCGATTCGTCTTCGCCGCCTCTATTTCCCGCTCCACCGCATGAAGCCGCTCCGCTATGTTTTCGCTCATTGTTTTGCCTCCCCTTTATTTCACTGCCATGATCGCCGCGATACGTCCGATCGTCGGCCCTTCCGCACGATACGAAAAAAACGTCCGCGCATGGCACGAAGTACAAACGCCCGACGCGTCGATATGCGCGGGCAAGAGTCCCGCCTCTTCCAGCTGCAGGCGGTTTGCCTGCCACAGGTCGAGATGAGCGCTTCCGTTCTTTTCCGATATGATCTCGCCCGCATATTGCGGAAACGCTTTGCGAAATTCGTCCGCGACGTCCCTGCCGACCTCGTAACAGCAAGGCCCGATAGCGGGACCGATCGCTGCGAGGCAATCCTTCGGCTGCGTGCCGAAAACGTCCGCCATCGCGCGCACCGTTTTCAGGGCAATGGAGCGCACCGTTCCTTTCCAGCCGCCGTGGGCGATAGCGGCCGCGCGATGCGCGGGGTCGAAAAGAAGGATCGGCGTGCAGTCCGCGAAGCAAAGCATAAGCGGAACTCCCGGCACGTCCGTCATCAGAGCGTCCGTCGCCGGAATCGCGTCGGCATAGGAAAGCCGCCCGCGCCCCGCCTCGCCCTCGCCGACGCGCACGATATTATCGCCGTGTATCTGCTCCGGCGTCGTCAATCGGTCGAAATCAAGCCCGAGCATTCCCAAGAAGCGGCGGCGGTTCTCTATGACGTCCGCCGCTTCGTCGCCGACATGCAATGCGAGATTCATCGAATCATACGGCGTTTTGCTCACGCCGCCGAATCGTGTGGACACGGCGTGAATCACCGTATCCTCCGGAAAAATCGAAAACGTCCCGTATCGTTCCGCGCCGTTTTCGTCCTTATGCAATAAAAAAGCCATACGTTACCTCAATCCCCGCACACGCCGCAGCGCCGACACCCGTCAAAACACGGGATCGTCGTCTCCAAACGCTCGGCGCGCTTCCATTCCGCATACAGATATTCTTTCTTCACGCCCATATCGAGGACGTCCCACGGCAAAACGTCTTGCGCTCCGTATTCGCGGAAAATGTAATACGCTTCTTCCAGCCCTTCCGCTTTCATCGCCCGCAGGAACGCTTTCGCTCCGCCCATCTCATGCGCGCGATACAGCGCCGCCCCCACGCGGCGGTCGCCGCGCGCCAAAACGGCCTGGATATACGCGGACTTCGACGGTTCGGCGATCAATTCGACGCCCTTTCGGGAAGACAACGATTTTTTCAGCCGCTTCAACGCCGCCTCGATATATTTCTTGTCCGCCATCGCCGTCCATTGGAACGGCGTGAACGGTTTCGGGATGAACGGATTGACGCTGAGTTTCAGCGTGCTGCGGCTGTCGTGACGCTCCAGGTAATCCTTGAGCCGCTCTGTCAGCTCCGCAATCGCGTCCACATCTTCTTCCGTCTCCTGTGGCAGACCGATCATAATATACAAGCGGTAATGACGAATCCCCGCCGCCATGCCGAGATCCATCACGTGGAAAAGATGTTCCTCCTCGATTCCCTTGTTGACGACGGCGCGCATCTTCACGCTGCCCGCCTCCGGCGCCAGCGTGATCGTCTTCATGCCGCTCTCGGCGAGCGACCGCACCAAGGTCTCCGTCACGGAGTCCGCACGGAATGACGCCACCGACATCGTCATGTTTTCCGAAAGGATATACTCGGAAAGCGCGTCGATCTCCGGGTGGTCGGAAATCGCCGCCCCCATCAGACCGATTCGTTTTTCGTAAACCTTCGCCGCCTTTACGGCGTCTTTCAAAACGGAAAGAGAACGATTGCGCGGCCTGCGGAAGCAATAGCCCGCCATGCAAAAGCGGCAATGACGGCCGCAGCCCCGCGCCGTCTCGACCAGATACATATCGAATTCCGTCTCGTCGGTCACGACCACCGTATGCGCGGGATAATCGTCGAGATTCTTCACCCATTGGCGCTCGACGCGCGTGGGCGTGTCCCCAATAGGACGTATCTCTTCCAATTCGCCCGAGTCGTTGTAAATATGCTCGTAAAGCGACGGCACATAAACGCCCGGCACGCGCGAAAGAAGCCGCAGAGTTTCCTCCCGCGTCGCCCCAGCGTCTTTCGCCGCATGATACGCGTCCATGAAACGCCCGACGGTTTCCTCGCCTTCGCCGATAATAAACGCGTCCACGAACGGAGACAACGGCTCGGGATTGAACGTCGCGCACGGGCCGCCCGCGATGACGAACGGCGCTTTCTCGTCGCGCTCCGCCGCTAAGAGCGGCACGCGACCCGTTTCCAGCATCTCAAGCAAATGGAAATAATCCATCTCAAAGGACACGGCGAAACCGACGATTGCGAACTCCGAGAGCGGCGTCTGCGTCTCCATGCTCAGGAGCGGCGTCCGCGTACGCTCGTATTCGTCAAACTCCCGCCGCTCGGGCAAAAAAAAACGCTCGCACGCCGTATCCGCCCTGCGATTCAAAACGTCGTAAACGATATGAAAGCCGAGATTCGACATCCCGACGTAATATGAATTCGGATAAGCAAGCGCAAAGCGCGTGCGTCCGCCCGCCGGATGGAGATAGTACCCCTTTTCCCGCGCGAGACGCGCCGCAAGCGCTTCCTTTAATTTCCAGTTCAGACCCATATATTATTTTCCCGTCTTTTCGCGGAGCAACTCCTCCAGCTCCTCCTTGAACATGCTGATATCGGCGAACTTCCGATACACGGACGCAAAACGGATATAAGCGACCTCGTCGAAATTCTTGAGTTTTTCCATGACGAGCTCGCCGATTGCTTTTGTCGTGACTTCCCGATCCATCGTATTGCGCAGTTCGCGCTCGATCTCGTCCGCCAGATTCACGATCTTGTCGGCGGGAATATTTCGCTTGTCGCAGGAACGAATCAGTCCGTTCAGCAGTTTGTCCTTCTCAAAGACGACGCGACGGCCGTCGTTCTTGATGACCATCAGAGGCATTTTTTCCACGACTTCGTATGTCGTGAAGCGACGTCCGCAGGACGTGCACTCACGCCGCCTGCGAATCGAATTCCCGTCGTCCGCGGCTCGCGAATCAATGACGCGGCTGTCCAGTTCTTTGCAATATGGGCATCTCATTTTCCCGCACCTTCATTTCTTCTTGATATGACGATTCCTTTTGGCGCCACCGTCCTCCGGCGGCACAAGGCATTTTTTCCCGTTTCCGATCAAATCCTCGCGATGCGCGAGCCGAAGCGCCTCCCGCACCGTCGCCCGGTTTCGCGGCAGCCAGTATTGCATCAGCGCGCGCTGCCGTCGTTTTTCCTCCGCTTTCCTCGCCGTATAGACCGTCTCGCCCGTCAGCGGGTGGATTCCCGTGTAATACATCGCAGTCGAGAGCGTCCCCGGCGTCGGTATGAAATCCTGCACCTGCTCAGGACGATAGCCAAGATCGCGAATGAACTCTGCAAGTTCCACTGCGTCCGCAAGCGTCGCGCCCGGGTGGCTCGACATGAAGTACGGCACGAGATACTGCTTCTTCCCGATTCTTTCGTTCACCCGCCGAAAACGCTCCGCAAAGCGCAGGTACGTTTCGCGTCCGGATTTTCCCATCAGACGCGTCACGCGGTCGCTGACATGCTCCGGCGCGATCTTCATCTGCCCGCTGATATGATACTTGCAAACGGTTGCAAGAAACTCGTCCTTTGCAAGCAGCAGATAGTCGAACCGGACGCCGGAGCGGATAAAGACTTTTTTGACTCCCGGCACCGCCCGCAGCTTTTTCAAGAGCGCAAGATAATCGCTGTGGTCGGCAATCAGGCTGGAGCACGGCTTCGGCGATAGACATTCTTTTCCCCGACACGTTCCGCGCGAAAGCTGGTCGTCGCAGGACGGCCTGCGAAAATTCGCCGTAGGACCGCCGACGTCGTGAATATATCCCTTGAAATTGGGAAGTTTCGTCAAAAGCGCTGCCTCGCGCAAGATCGAATCGTGACTTCTCCTTTGGATTATCCGCCCCTGATGGGAAACGATCGCGCAAAAATGGCAGCCGCCGAAACAGCCCCGATGACTGACGATGCTGAACTGCACCTCGCGGAGCGCGGGCACGCCGCCCTCCGCCTGATAACGCGGATGATACGTCCGCGTATACGGAAGATCGTAGATCTCGTCCATTTCCGTCTCGGACAGCGGCAGTGCCGGAGGATTCTGCACGACGCAGGCCTCTCCGTTTTGCTG
Organism: Schwartzia sp. (in: firmicutes); assembly: GCA_017619685.1. GTDB lineage: Bacteria > Bacillota > Negativicutes > Selenomonadales > Selenomonadaceae > RUG12372. The sequence goes on along the minus strand of JAFZRW010000119.1, from coordinate 1,002 downwards.
CACGAGGCGGCGTCCCCGAATCGCGTCCTGCTCCAGATATTCCAGCTTGAACGCCTCGGCAAACGCCTTCTTGTCCTCTTTTACCTCATCGAAAGACGGCAATTTCAAATAATCGTAAACGTAATCAAAATCCGGCACGCGACAGCAGGTGCCGCGCACGTCCTGGATCGCGTCGATTGGCGTCCCCCGATGAAGTTCCGCGGCAATTTCCAGAACTTGCCGCTCTCCCATACCGTAGACGAGGAGATCCGCGCCGCTGTCCATCAGCACGGAGCGCCGCACGCTGTCCGTCCAGTAATCGTAATGCGCCAAACGACGAAGACTCGCCTCGACACCGCCGATGACGACGGGCACGTCCGGCCATATCTCGCGCAGTCGGTTCGCATAGACGACCACTGCGCGCGCAGGCCGAAGCCCCGTTTTCCCGCCCGGCGAATACGCGTCTTCACGCCGCCGCTTTTTTGCCGCCGTAAATTGATTGAGCATGGAATCCATATTCCCGCTCGAAACGAGAAAAGCCAGCCGGGGACGGCCCAGCTGGCAAAAATCTTCTCTTCCACGCCAGTCCGGCTGCGCGATTATACCCACCCGGTATCCGTGCTTCTCAAGAAGGCGGCAGAGAATGGCCGGTCCGAAGCTCGGATGATCGACATAGGCGTCTCCGGACACGAAAATGAAGTCCAGCGTATCCCAGCCCCGCTCCGCCATATCCTGTTTTGTCATCGGCAAAAAAGCATTCATGCCCGGTCTCCCGAATATTCAGCGCTTCCTTTATTTGACGTCCTCGACTTTCCCGTTGGAAAATTTTTTCTCGACGACGGCGCCTTCTTTGCCGAGCTTGCCGACGCGCTGCCCGTTGTATGTGACGTCGACTGCTCCCGCGTTTCCGGCCGTAACGATAACTTCTTTCTTGCCCGTCCAGCGCAGCGTCTGATTCGCTTCCGCCATACCCTCGTAAATCACTTTGCCGTCGGCAACCGCCTGAACCCAGCAACGACCCGT
>JAFZRW010000118.1 GCA_017619685.1 Schwartzia sp. (in: firmicutes) | reverse complement strand
TCGCCATGCTTCATCCCCTGCCAAGAACGCCGCCTTAAAACGGCGCCTCCAAAAATCACAATAAAGAAGCAGACGTAAACGCGCACGTTCAAAACCGCGCTCCCGCCTGCCCTAGGAACCGATTTCAATAAAGTTCCTTTTCCTGCTCAAAGCGATATGTCGATATTATGTCCGCGCAGAAGATCAATGACCGGCGTATCTTCATCTTCTCCACGTTCACGCCGCCGCCGCTGGCCGCCTTGATAGCCGCCGCCCCGCGACTCGCGTTCCGGGTCGTCCTTGATTCGTCCGTCCTCAGGATTGTCGCGCGTCTGCACTGTCTCCATCTTCGTTTTGACGTCCATCTGCTCGCGCGCCATCGCGAACTCCTGCTGCACGTTTACCTGCTGGTTCAGGTTATGCTGTACCTGTCCCGCTTCCGTCGTACGGGGGACGACCATTTGCAGACTGATTGGATTGATGTCCATAGACATTCCTTTCGCCTCCTGCCTTTTCTTTCATCAGTACGGCCCGACGCGGACTTCGTCCTCCTCCAGCTGGAATGTGCAGTGCTGCTCCTCCGTCTGTAAATGCTTTACCACTGAATTTACAACGAGTTTTTGCCCCGGATATATCTTATCGGCAACGCGAATCTTCCCGTTTCGCATTTGCGTGAGCTGCTCTTCGAGTTCGTGAATGAGGCGCTCCGATCGCTCCACTTGCCCCGCAAGCGGGAACTGCGAACGCGTGAGCTGCGCGATCTGCTCCGCCCGCTGCGGCGGAAGCTGCGAAACGTCGATTTTTCCCAACGTGTTGAGCGCCTGCGTAAGCTGCTGGAGCTTTTTCTTCGACGCCGAATATTCCTTGCACGCTTCCTGGTATTTCTTTTGCAGGCTGGGATTTACGCCCACCACGAGACGGGACGCGACGAGAGCCTGATTGCCGATTGTCTTCGCACGAATTTCCTCACCCGCTGCAAGATAACCGCCCGTCACCAGCCCGCGTTTGCCTTCGACCTCGATACGAAGGCCCGCCCGAAGATCGGAATGGAGCGCGACGTCCGCAATCATGATGACGCCGCCCGCCTCGATCGTCGCATTTTCGACAAAAGCCGCCTGCACATCTTCTTCCGCGGTAACCTTCCCTTTGCCGTCTATGCCGATGATGCCGCCCTTGATGAAAACGTTGTAGCCATCCACATTGGCGCCGTTTACCGCGCCCCCGATCGTGATATTTCCCGTCGCCTTGACGGCAAATCCCTGCTGCACGTTGCCGCTGATATCCACAGCTCCGATAAAATCAATATTTCCCGTTCCAACGCCGACGTCGCCCTTAATCTCAATCCGCGGATCGATGCTGTACTTGTTGTTCGCATCGACAATCTGCCCGTCTATCGTCGCGACGACGAAATTCTCGTCCTGGATTTCCGTATTTTTCCCGGCGGGCACCGGCTTCGGCTTGCCCGGCTTCGCCTTGATCGCATCGCCGAAAATATTCGTGCCTTCGATGCCCATCGTGTGCGGCACACGCTCAGCGATGACGTCTCCTTTCCTCGCTATGAGGAAAAGGTTCATATTTTTATAATCGACCTTGCCGTACTGATCTTCCGCAAATTTTCCTCTGGACGACGCGTCAAACTTTGGAACAATTACCGCGTCTTTGCCCGCCTCCGGCGGCTTGCCCTGTGCGACCACGATCTGCGAGCCGTGCTCAAGCCCCCGCTCGATGGCGCCCTCGTCGATACCAAAAACGATACGCCGTTCCTCCAGCGCTTTCATGATATCTTCTTTATGCGGCGGAACACGCCCCGGCTGACGGTCAATCTTCATCGTGGCCGTCATCCGATCTTTGGAAACCTCGATTTGGAAAGCCATGACTTCCCGTTTTTCCGCCTCAATAGCCACCGACTCGCCTTTATTGCCTCCGTCTTTCTTCACCGACGTAACTGTGGCTTCAAAGGTGGAGGCCAGTCGAAACGGTTTTCCGTCCGCCGCGCGGACGACACGGGCCAAATCCACCATATTATAATCCATCACGCCGTATTCTTTTAATATCTGCCGCATATCGGAAAGCTCGAAGAGCACGCTGTCCGTTGCTGGATAAACGGTAAGGAATACGCCGTCCGGCTTGAATTCAAAAAGATATCCGGCCTCTCGGCCGCCGACTTCCGCGCTTTTCAGTTCGTTCGCCATGTGCATCCCCCTTTACGCATCAGCCGACCAAATTGGCTTTTTCGCGGGCAAGGAAGCCCCGCAACCGAAAAATAGCTTTTGTATGGAGCTGGCATACACGCGCTTCCGAAATGTTCAGCACAAGGCTGATCTCCTTCATCGTCAGCTCCTCATGGTAATAAAGCGCAACGACTTGCCGCTCCCGCTCCGGCAAACGGTCGATTGCCTTCGCGAGCGTTTCTTGCCGTTCCTGTTTTTCTATCGTCTCCTGCGGCGACGGAACGGCGTTCACCATCGTTTCCGCGCGCATATAGTCGTCAAGCGGAATGACCGTCGCGGCGCTCATCTGCGTCACGACTTTTCCGAAATCCTCGACGCTCAGTCCCATCGCATCGGCGATTTCCTCGTCTGTCGCACTCCGTCCGAGCGAACCTTCAAGTTCGCTTACGCATTTTTCATACGACCGTATTTTCTGCCGGACCGAAACGGGAAGCCAATCCTTGGAACGAAGATAATCGAGCATCGCGCCGCGAATACGGACGCCCGCGTATGTTTCAAACTTATTCTGTCTTTTGAGGTCGTAACGTTCGACCGCGTCCAGGAGGCCAAAAAAACCGCTGCTGATCAAATCGTCGCGGTCAATATGGGATGGCAGGCTGATGGCAATACGGCCGGCGATGATATTGACGAGCGGAAGATAATTTTCCACCAGCCGGTCGCGCAAATCTTTCGTATGCGTCTTTCTGTACTCTTGCCAAAGGGACTCGCTTTCCTGCTCGCTGAGCTTCGTATCCATCGAAAGCCGTCCCTCCTTTCCCATCCGTCCTGTTCAGCCTGTCAGGACGCTCCTTTACTCAGCTTTCCGGCACGCTGAGACTTTCGAGGTTTTCCGACGTCATGGGCGCAAACGTCGGAGGCTCTTGCGGTTCTTCCTCCGCTTCTTCGGGTGCAAACGCGTCATCCAACACGGCGTTTTCCAGACCGCCCATATCGCCGCCTTCCGGCATCGCCGTCGCGTTCTCCTCTTCCGGCAAAGCGCCTTCATCTGACGGCTGCTCTCCTTCCAAGGTTTCGCCGTCCGCCGGCTGTCCCTCCTCGTCTGTCGGAACCTCTTCCTCCGAGGCCGCTTCCTCGCCCTCCGCCTCGGCATTTTCCGCTCCTTCTCCTTCGGGGTTTGTTTCCTCCCCCTCCTGCGGCGCTTCTTCTCCTTCCTGCGGGAGAAGTTCTTCCAAATCTTCCTGGTCCGTCTCCTCCGCTTCGCCCTCGGCCTGCTCTTCCTCTCCGGCCTCCGGCTCTTCCGCTTCGTTTATCCACTCCATCTGAATCTGTTCTTCATGCCTGGAAATAAACAGCGGAATTCCAATCCTGTCGAGCCAATACAGCACGCCGCCCATAAAAAGCCCCGAAACAAAAAAGCCGATGATCGCGCGCCAAAATACGACGCTGAGCTGGCGATCCGAGAATAAACCAGCGATCACGATAATCGAGGCCGCAATGATTGCCGTCACGAGCGAAATACTGAGTTTGAAGCCGCCGTCCGCCATATACCGCCTGCACCATCTGTGCACGCGGTCCCGGGCAGCCGATTTTCGACGATCCCATTTCGTCCGTTCCGCTTCCGCCTGTGCTATCGCCAGCGGGTCGGTGCGGGACATAGCCTCCAGCGTCGCGCCGCTCAATGCGTGCGCCGGTTGTTCCGCCGTCTCTTCCTCCGGCGGCGTCTCCGTCTCGCTTTCCTCTGTCGTCTCGTCGGTCTCCGGCGCTGCCTGGGCGTTCAGCGACATTCCGATGTCCAGTTGCGCCGCCTCCGCCGAAATCCCAGTCTCCTGCGGCGCATCGTCGCCCTGCATTTCTTCGGGCATATCTATACGCTCCGCTTCACTCACTTAAATATCCTTCTCACCTTTTACCATCGTCTTCACGGTGTAAACCCCGTTCTCGAGATTGATCTGCACCGTGCGGCCATAGTTCTCACCAGTATCTTCCGCCAAAAGCCTGATGCCCATATCCTTCAGGATACTCTTGACGGTTTCCGCGTTTCTCTGACCGACTTTCATGATATCCGTCGCCTTCGCAAACGCAAACATCTGCGCGCCGCCCGCCATCTTCGCGACGAGACGGCTCTTGTTTGCGCCAAGGGCCAAAACGTCTTTCAGCATCAGCGGCATGCCCGTATCCGCGAATTTTGCCGGATTTTCGGTCGTCCTCGACTGCCTGCTGTCAGGCAGCATGATATGCAATAATCCGCCAACTTTCGCCGTCGGATCGTACAACGAAACGCCGATACAGGATCCCAGGCCGTAGCTGATAAGTATTGCAGGGGCACGACCGACCTTATAGTCAGCCATGCCGACCTTGATCAGTTCTGCCATATTTATCCCACTCCCACAGCCGTCAGAATCGTATCGAGGGAACCCGGATCCGGCACAAGGAAGAAATGTCCCTTGATTCCGTCCTCATCTGCCTGGAACTCCGTCTCAATGACAAGCGCATGGTCGCCCATCTGCCCAAGCTGGATCAACACGACGGAAAGAATGGCGCCCGCCATGTCCAGTGCCAGCGCGGGAATCGATGGCAACAAAGAAAGCTTCGTCAAATTGAAGAGCGCATTCAGATACGCGCCCGCCAAAATATTGCCGATCTCCATCAGCGCGGACTCATCCATAAAATCAAGCGTCTTCGTATCGCCGTGCGGTTTTCCCAGAATCATGTCCACCAGGTAAAACGCGCTTTCCTGCGGCAACAGGAAAAGAATATTGCTCGGCGCTGCGCCGTAAACCCGAAGGAACACGCCTGCAACCATCACGTCGGGACCACCGACAAGATCCGGCACGTCCGTGATCGGAACGATGGAGACCTGCGGCACGTTCATATCAATCCTGTGATTGATAATCTGCGACAGCGCTGTCGCAGAATTGCCCGCGCCCACATTGCCGATTTCCCGTAAGGCGTCAAGCTGAACCGGAGTCAACTCCATAATATCGTCTGATATTGCCATTGCTGCGCCTCGCTTTCGTTACTTGATCTCGTCCGGAAGGCCGATAATGGCTTCAAGATTCAGAAGAATGATCAGCCGTTCCTCTTCCACCTTGCCAACGCCCGTGATAAACCGGCTGCTGTTCTCGTTGTCCACTGACTTCGCAGCATCGATATGCTCACCGTTCAGCGTGATGACGCCCGTAACGGCGTCTACGATCATGCCGACTTCAAGATCGTCCTCGCGAACGACGACGATGCGCGTGTCGTCCGTGTACTCCATATCCTGAAGGCCGAGGCGCTTTTTCAGGTCAATGACCGGAAGCACCGAGCCGCGCAGGTTGATAACGCCCTTGATGAAATCCGAAGCGAAGGGCACCCGTGTGATGTCCGTCAAGCCTTTGATTTCCTTGACATTCAATATATTGAAGCCATACTCCTCCTTGCGCAGCTTAAACGCTACGACCTGGACTTGTGTCTCGCCTTCCGTCACAGTCATCAATTCTTTTGCCATCGCTAATTCCCCCTTCCGTTCACATCAACGCGCTGACGTCGAGAATCATCGCCACGCGTCCGTCGCCGAGCACCGTCGCGCCGGAAATCACCTTGAGCCCTGCAAGGAGTTTGCCGAGCGTCTTGATAACGATTTCCTGCTGTCCAATCAAGTTGTCAACCACGATGCCCGCCTTGCGCTCGCCGATATGGACGACGACGACAAAGATATCGTCGCTGTCCGTCTCATGCACGCGCGGCACGTTGAGAATGTCGCCGAGGCGGATAATGGGGATAATCTGTCCGCGCAGGACGATGACTTCCTTGTTGCGGACCGTCTTGATGTCCTCCTGCGTGATGTTGATGGTGCTGTCGATGGAGCCGAGCGGAATCGCGTACATCTCTTCCTGCACCTTGACGAGAAGGGCCTGAATGATAGCCAGCGTGAGCGGCAGCTTGATCTTGAACACGCTGCCCTCGTCGATCTTCGTCTCGACGTCCACATGACCGCCGAGCGTCTCGATCTTGCTCCGGACGACATCCATGCCGACGCCGCGTCCTGAAACGTCCGTAACGACTTCCGCCGTCGAAAAGCCCGGCAGGAATATCAGCCGTACCGCGTCCGCATCGTCGAGGCTGTTCGCCTCATCTTCCGAAATCATGCCTTTCTCAATGGCTTTGCGACGAATCACATCGGCGTCGATGCCCTTGCCGTCGTCGGTAACCATGATGACGACGTTGTTGCCCTCGTGACGCGCGATCAGGCCGACCTCGCCGATACGCGGCTTGCCTTTCGCCTCGCGAGCGTCGGGCGGTTCAAGGCCATGATCCAGCGAATTGCGGAGCAGGTGCATGATCGGATCGCCGATCTCGTCGATGACCGTACGGTCGAGTTCTGTTTCCTCACCTTCGATGGTCAGGTTCAGTTCCTTACCCAGTTCTTTCGCGAGGTCGCGAACCATACGCGGGAAGCGGTTGAATACCTGACCGACCGGAACCATGCGGACCTTCATGACGACCGTTTGGAGATCCGTCGTCACACGATCCATCTGTTCGAGCGTCTCTGTCAGCTCCGTCAGGCGATGCGTGGTACCGATCTGCTCCAAACGCACCTTGTTGATGACGAGCTCTCCCATGAGATTCATCAACGTATCGAGTTTTTCAATATCGACGCGCACCGACTGGCCGCTCTTCAGCTTCTTCGCGTCTGCCGCCGGCTTCTTCGCAGGCGGCGCAGCCGCAGGCTTCGCGGCGGGCGCGGCAGGCGCCGCCGGAGCGGGCACGTTCGCGGCGGGTGGGGCGGCTGCAGGAGCGGCTGCAGGCGCTGCC
>JAFZRW010000117.1 GCA_017619685.1 Schwartzia sp. (in: firmicutes) | reverse complement strand
GGCGATCCTGAGACGCAAGTCGTACTTCCGCTTTTGAAGAGCGATCTCGTCGAGGTCATGCTGGCCTGCGTCGACGGCAAGCTGGCGGAGACGACCGTAGAGTGGTCGGATGATGCGGCAGTTTCGGTGGTCATGGCGTCCGGCGGATATCCGGGCGAATATGAAAAAGGAAAAGCAATCCAGGGCGTTGCCGACGCAGAGGCGAGTGGCGCGCTGGTATTCCATGCGGGTACGGCGGAAAAGGACGGCGGGCTCGTCACTGCAGGCGGCCGCGTACTGAACGTCGTCGGCGTTGCGAAGGATATTCGCGCAGCCGTGGATAAAGCTTATGCGGGCGTCAATAAGATATCTTTCGACGGCGCGCACTACAGAAAAGACATCGCACATCGCGCGTTGGAACGGCTCAAATAACTTTTTCTTTTCTCCCCGTTGCATTCGCGTATGCGATATGATATAATCCCTTGCAGTGTGAAAACGCACGCATATTGAGCGCCGTACTGTTCCTTGGATTCCAAGGTAAATCGGCGGATGAGATATGCGGAGGAAAAAACAGGAGGTTTTAAATCATGGCAGTCATTTCAATGAAGCAGTTATTGGAGGCGGGCGTCCACTTCGGTCATCAGACGCGCCGTTGGAATCCGAAGATGGCAAAGTACATCTTCACGGAGCGCAACGGTATTTACATCATTGACCTGCAGAAGACGGTCCGCAAGGTTGACGAGGCGTTCAATTTCATTCGCAGCGTCGCCCAGGAAGGCAAGAAGGTTCTTTTCGTCGGCACGAAGAAGCAGGCGCAGGAGGCCGTGAAGGAAGAGGCGACCCGCGCAGGCATGTTCTATGTCAACGAGCGCTGGCTCGGCGGCATGCTGACGAATTTCCAGACGATCCAGAAGCGCATCAAGCGCCTGAAGCAGCTTGAGCAGATGGAGCAGGACGGTACGTTTGAGGTGCTGACGAAGAAGGAAGTGCTCGCGCTTCGTCATGAGATGGAAAAGCTCGAGAAGTTCCTCGGCGGCATCAAGGAGATGAACCGTCTGCCGGGCGCGCTTTATGTCGTCGATCCGCGCAAGGAGCGTATCGCGGTTGCTGAAGCTCGCAAGCTGGGCATTCCTATCGTCGCTATCGTCGATACGAATTGCGATCCGGACGAGATCGATTATGTGATTCCGGGCAACGACGACGCGATCCGTGCCGTACGCCTTTTGACGAGCCGCATGGCGGACGCCGTCATCGAGGGCAGCCACGGACAGGAAGAGCCGGAAGAAGCAGCGGCGGAAAAAGACGCTGAGTAATATGAAGTATCGGGGGTAAGGGACAAATTATCCCTTACCTCTTTCTTTGTGTAAACCGTATTTATTTCATTTTCACAGAAAGAGGGAAAATATATGGCACAGATTACGGCGGCAATGGTAAAAGAGCTCCGCGAGATGACGGGCGCCGGCATGATGGACTGCAAGAAAGCGCTGGCGGAGACGGACGGAGACAAGCAGAAGGCAATTGATTATCTTCGTGAGAAGGGTATCGCGAAGGCTGAGAAGAAAGCGGGCCGCATCGCGGCTGAGGGCGCGGTTGGCGCCTATGTAAGCGACGACGCGAAAGTCGGCGCTGTGATCGAAGTCAACTGCGAGACGGACTTTGTCGCGAAGACGGACAAGTTCCATGCGATCGTCGACAAGCTGGCGAAACATATCGCCGACACGAACCCGGCCGATTTGGACGCGCTGAACGACAGCACGCTGGACGGCAAGAAGGTTTCGGAGATCGTTCTGGAAGCCATCGCAGAAATCGGCGAGAAAGTTTCGCTTCGTCGTTTTGCACGTTACGCTTCCGAGGGCGGCCGCGTCACGAGCTATATCCACATGGGCGGAAAGATCGGCGTACTGGTCGAGCTCTCCGGCGGCGAAGCCGATCTCGGCAAGGATATCGCGATGCAGATCGCGGCGGCGAATCCGTCCTGCGTCGATCGTTCCGGTCTTGATCCCGCGGCTCTGGAGCATGAGCGCGAAGTGCTGACGAAGCAGGCAATCGAGGAAAACAACGCGCTGCCCGAAGGCAAGCGTCGTCCCGAGGCAATCATCGCTAAGATGGTCGACGGACGTCTCCAGAAGAATTTCTACAAAGAGGCTTGCCTGGTGGAGCAGCCTTTCGTCAAGGATCCGGAGCAGACGGTGGCGAAGGTGCTTGGCAGCGTCGTCGTGAAGCAGTTCGCACGCTTCCAGCTCGGCGAAGGTATTGAAAAGAAACAGGAAGATTTCGCGGCGGAGGTTGCTGCGCAGATTAAATAATGGCGAGGAGAACACGAAATATCACTTTCGTGTTCTCCTTTTTCAAATCATGCACGGTTTCAATTGGAAATTATTTGTTTCCAATTTCCAGAAAAGGATATATAATAGTATAGAATGAGCATGGAACAGGAGGGCTGCTGTTGAGTACGACAAAGTATAAACGTGTGGTCTTGAAACTGTCAGGCGAATCATTGGCAGGAGAACAGGGCTTTGGCATCAATCCGGAGGTTGTCGAGGATATCGCGGCGCAAATTCAAGCAGTTCATGCGGAAGGTATCGATTGTGCGATTGTCGTCGGTGGCGGCAATATTTGGCGCGGACTCGCGGGAAGCGCGAAGGGCATGGATCGCGCGACGGCGGATTATATGGGCATGCTGGCGACGGTGATGAACAGTCTCGCACTTCAGGACGCTTTGGAAAAGCGTGGCGTGGTGTCCAGAGTCCAGAGCGCTATTGATATGAGGCAGGTGGCCGAGCCGTATATTCGCCGCAAGGCAATCCGGCACATGGAGAAAGGCCGCGTCGTGATTTTTGCGGCCGGCACGGGTAATCCGTATTTCTCCACGGACACGACGGCGGCGTTGCGTGCGGCGGAAATCGAGGCCGACGTGATCCTGATGGGCAAGAAGAATACGGACGGCGTTTACGATTCCGATCCGAACAAGAATCCAAACGCAAAGAAATTCGATAAGCTCGCGTATATCGAAGTCCTGCAGCGCGGTCTTCAGGTCATGGATTCTACGGCGACAAGCCTTTGTATGGACAACAATATTCCCATCGTAGTATTCAATATCGACGAACATGAGAATCTTGTCCGCGCGGCGCGCGGCGAAAATATCGGCACGACAGTCGGAGGGCAGAACAATGGTTAAGGAGATTTTGGCATCCCGCGAAGAAAAAATGCAGAAGACGCTGGAATCCTTGAAGCGCGAATTCGCTTCCCTGCGCGCAGGTAGAGCGACGCCGTCGCTTCTCGACAAGGTGACGGTGGATTATTACGGAACGCCTACGCCGGTAAATCAGGTGGCGAAAGTATCCGTTCCCGAGCCGCGCATGATCGTGATTCAGCCGTGGGAAAAGACGATGATGAAAGAGCTTGAAAAAGCGATTTTGAAATCCGATCTTGGCCTTACGCCGAATTCCGACGGCGCAGCGATTCGTCTGACGATTCCGCAGCTTACGAAAGAACGCCGCGAGGAATTGAAAAAGACGGTAAACAAAAAGGCGGAAGAAGCGAAAGTCGCACTTCGCAATCTGCGCCGCGACGCTAACGAAGCTATCAAGAAACTCGAAAAGAACAAGGAGATAGCGGAGGACGAGTCGAAAAAAGGACAGGACGATATGCAGAAGCTTATCGACAAATACGTAAAAATGATCGATACGATAAAGGCAGGCAAGGAAAAGGAGATCATGGAGGTCTGATGATACCGGACGTCTTGGGCCGCCCTGCCGAGGAAGCCTTCAATCTTCTCACAAATGCGAACGTGAAGTTCACAACGGAGCTGACGCGTCCCACGAGAAATTTCTTTCCCGTGGATGAAGCGAGGCTATATGTGGTCCGAGCCGTCACTTGCCCGGACAATTCCTGTCGCCTGACGTTGGCGGCGAAGCAAATAACCTCACGAGAGGAGGTGTGAGACGACATGGCATACAAGATTGGAAACGATTGCATTTCCTGCGGTTCCTGCGCCGCTACCTGCCCGGTGGGAGCGATTTCGGAGGGTGAGTCCCATTACGAGATCGATCCGGAAAAGTGCGTAGAGTGCGGAGCCTGTGCGGCGGGTTGCCCGGTTTCGGCGATTTCCGCTCCTTGATGAAGGGACTTGTTTAATCCGGCCGCGTTCTGCGGTACGTCGATTCGACGTGTGCATTAAACAAGATCTGGGAGAGAAAGAGAGGTCCCTCTTGGAACTTGAGAGGGACCTGTTTTTCATTTTTGATGGATTGTGTTTGGGAGGCAATATGTGGAAAAAACTATTTAAGGATTCGCGGCCTCCCGGCGGGGAGCCGGAAAATCCTCTGTATCAAGGAATCGATCGTTCCCGGCTGCCCATACACACGGCAATCATTATGGATGGCAACGGGCGCTGGGCAGAAGGACGCGGCCTGCTTCGTACGGCGGGTCATTCTGCAGGAGTAGACGCCTTGAAGCAGGTTTTGAAAGTTGCCATAGATTTGGAACTTCCGGCGCTTACGGTGTACGCTTTTTCAACGGAAAACTGGAAACGTCCGCATTCGGAAGTTGATTTCTTGATGAATTTGTTCGTCGATTATTTGACGAAAGAGATCGACGAAATGGACGAAGATAATGTACAGCTTCGTTTCCTCGGGCGTATGGAAGAACTTTCGCCCGCGCTGAAAGATCTGGCGCGGACGGCAGTGGACAGAATGGCGGACAATACAGGCGTCCGTTTCAATGTCGCAATGAATTACGGCGGGCAGGATGAGATCTTGCGCGCAACACGGGAGATCGCGCGCCGCACAGCAG